>JAWKYB010000027.1 GCA_041396705.1 Alphaproteobacteria bacterium | reverse complement strand
ATGTCAACAACGGCGGCGACATCGCCCTGGCGCTCGGCCACGGCGCGCGGTTCGCCATCGGCATCGTCGCCGACCCGCGCGACGGCCGCGTGGTCGGCCGGCTGACCATTGGCCACGGCGACGGCATCGGCGGCATCGCCACCAGCGGGCGGCACGGCCGCAGCCTGTCGCTGGGCATCGCCGACGCGGTCACGGTCCTGGCCGCCGATGCCGCCGCGGCGGATGCCGCCGCCACCCTGATCGCCAATGCGGTCGACCTGCCCGGCAGCGCCAAGGTCCACCGTGTACCGGCGCAGGCGGTGGCATGCGACAGCGACCTGGGCGACCGGTTGGTGACAGCGGGCGTCGACCCGCTGTCGGCCGACGAGGCGGACCGGGCGCTCGCCCGCGGCGCCGACGCCGCCCGCGCGATGCTGGCCCGCGGCCTGATCGCCGGCGCCGCCCTGTGCCTGGACCGCCGGGTCGCGACCGTCGGCGGCGAGGGCCGGTTCGTGCCGGACGCGCCGCAGCTTCACTGACGCCACACGCCGACAACGGAGGACGCCCGACATGCCCGAGATCAGGATCCGCAAGACGCTGTTGACCGTGGAGGAAATCTTCCACGAAGGCGGGCCGGTGGCGGCCCAGCCGCGGCGGCGCGCGGCGGCCGCAGCGGTGATCGCCAACCCGTTCGCAGGACGCTATGAGCCCGGCATCCAGGGCTTCATGGAGGACCTGAAGGCGCTGGGCGCGCTGCTGACCGACCGGCTGATCGCCGCACTGGGCGGCGACGTCTCGGTCATCGACGGCTATGGCAAGGGCGCCATCGCCGGCGAGGCCGGCGAGCTGGAGCATTGCGCGCTGTGGCACGTGCCCGGCGGCTATGCGATGCGCGAGAAGCTGGGCGAGTCCAAGGCGATCGTGCCGTCGGCGAAGAAGGTCGGCGGCATCGGCGCCCGGCTCGACATCCCGCTCGGCCACATCAACGCCGCCTATGTGCGCAGCCATTTCGACGCGATGGAGATGGGCGTGCCCGACGCGCCGCGGTCTAACGAGATCGTCTACATCCTGGCGATGGCCTGCGGCCCGCGCATCCATGCCCGCGTCGGCGGGCTGGAGGCGAAGGACGTCAAGGGCCTGGACGGGCTGCGGTGAGCGCAGACGCGACCGCCGCCGCCGACCGCGCGGTCGACGCCTACCGGCTGGACGACCAGGTCGGCTTCCTGCTGCGGCTGGCCAACCAGCGCCACACCACCCTGTTCGCCGAGCGGATGATCGGCGAGCTGACGCCGACCCAGTTCGCCGCCTTGGCCAGGCTGCACGAGGCGGGCGCGCTGTCGCAGAACGAGCTCGGCCGGATGACGGCGATGGATGCGGCGACGATCAAGGGCGTCGTCGACCGGCTGCGCGAGCGCGAGCTGGTCGCCAGCGCGCCGGACGCCAGCGACCGCCGCCGGCTGAGCCTGACGCTGACCGAACGCGGCCGGCGGCTGGCCCGGGCAGCGATTCCGGTGGCGGCGCGGATCACGGCGGAAACGTTGCAGCCGTTGCCGCCGGCCGACCGCGCACGCTTCGTCGCGCTGCTCGCCCGCCTGGGCTAGGATCGGCCGCATGAGCCAGCCCGTCATCGCCGGCGTCGACGTCGGCGGCACCTTCACCGACCTCGTGCTGATCGGCGCCGACGGGTCGGTGCGGCTGGCCAAGACCCCGACCACCGCCGACAACCAGGCCGGCGGCGTGCTCGACGCGCTGGACCAGGCCGGCGCGGTGCTGGCCGACACCGACCTGATCGTGCACGGCACCACCACCACGACCAACGCGGTGCTGGAGCGCAAGCTGGCGCGCACCGGCATGATCACCACCCGCGGCTTCCGCGACGTCATCGAGGTCGGCCGGCGCACCCGGCCGCAGCCCTATGGCATGACCGGCCGCTTCGTGCCTGTGATCCCGCGCGACCTGCGGCTGGAAGTGACCGAGCGGGTCGACGCCACCGGCGCGGTGCTGCAGAAGCTGGCCGAGGACGAGGTGCGCGCCTGCGCCCGCGCCCTGCTGGCCAGGGGCTGCGAGGCGCTTGTGGTCCACTTCCTGCACGCCTATGCCAATCCGGAGCACGAGCGGCTGGCGGCGCAGATCGCGGCCGAGGTCTGGCCGAACGCCTATATCACCGCCGGCCATGCGCTGCTGTCGGAATTCCGCGAGTTCGAGCGCGGGGTGACCGCCAGCGTGAACGCGGCGGTGCAGCCGATCCTCGACCGCTATGTCAGCCGGCTGCAGGCGGAGCTGACCGCGCGCGGCTTCCGCCGCGACCTGCTGGTGATGAACGGCAACGGCGGCATGGTGCCGGCGCGCGACGTGGCGCGCGAGGCGGCGAAGACGGTGATGTCGGGCCCCGCCTCCGGCGTGATGGCCGCCGCCTATACCTGCAAGCGCGCCGGCATCGCCGACGTCATCACCTACGACATGGGCGGCACCTCCAGCGACGTCGCGGTGATCCGCGGCGGCGTGCCCGCGGTCAGCGGCGAGCTGGAGATCGAATATGCGATGCCGATCCACGTGCCGATGGTCGACGTGCACACCATCGGCTCCGGCGGCGGCTCGATCGCCCGCGTCGACGGCGCCGGGCTCCTGCAGGTCGGGCCGGAAAGCGCCGGCGCCCGGCCCGGACCGATCCACTACGGCCGCGGCGGCGAGCGGCCGACCATCTCCGACGCCAACGTGGTGCTCGGCCGGCTGAGCCCGGAGCGGTTCCTGCCCGGCGACGGCTCGCTGACCCTCGACCACCTGCGGGCGCGGCTGGTCGAGGCGGTCGGCCGGCCGCTGGGGCTCGACGCCGAGCGGGCCGCCGCCGCGATCCTGCGCATCGCCGACATGAAGATGGCCGGCGCGATCCGCATGGTGTCGATCGGTAAGGGGCTGGACCCGCGCGACTTCGCGCTGTTCGCCTTCGGCGGCAGCGGGCCGCTGCACGCCACCGCGCTGGCCGCCGAGCTGGGCATCCCGCGGGTGCTGGTGCCGGCGCGGCCCGGCATCACCAACGCGCTGGGCTGCGTGGTCGCCGACTTCCGCCACGACTTCGTCAACACCGTCAACATGCCGCTCGACAACCTGGAGCTGGGCCTGATCCGTGCGATCTGGGAGGACCAGGTCGCCCAGGGTGCCCGCGCGATCGCCGAGGCGCCGGTGCCGGTCGAGAACGTGCAGATCCTGCACGCCGCCGACATGCAGTTCGTCGGCCAGACCCACCTGCTGCGGGTCGAGGTGCCGTCGGCCGCCGTCGACCAGGCCGAACTGCAGGCGCTGTTCGCCGCCGCCTACGACCGCCGCTTCCGGGTCGAGCTGCCGGAAATCCGGGCCAACCTGGTCAACCTGGCCACCTCGGTGATCGGCGCGCGGCCGCCGGTCGACCTCGCCAGACTGATCGACCCGGCCGGGCGCCGGGACAGCGCCGCCGCGGCGCAGACCGGCAGCCGGCCGGTGTGGTTCGCGTCCGGCACCGCCGACGGCGCCTGGCACGACACGCCGGTCTACTGGCGCGACCACCTGCCGCTCGATCCCGCGCTTGCCGGCCCGGCGGTGATCGAGCAGATGGACACCACCGTGCTGGTCGAGCCCGGCTGCACGGTCGGCGGCGACGCCGACGGCAACCTGATCGTCGCCGTGCCGCCGGCGGGGAGGCCCTGAGCATGGACGCCGCCAACGCGCCCGACCCGATCACCCTGGCGGTGATCCAGAACGGCCTGCAGCAGGTCTGCAACGAGATGGACCTGACCTTCTCGCGCGCCGCCTTCTCGCCGGTGATCGCCGAGGCCAACGACCGCTCCGACGGCATCTACGACGCCGACACCGGCGCGCTGATCGCCCAGGGCGAGCTGGGGCTGCCGGTGTTCGTCGGCACCATGCAGGAATCCACCGCGACGCTGATCGCGTTCATCCGCGACGGCCGCGCCGGCGCGCCGGCGCCGGGCGACATCTACATCGTCAACGACCCCTATCTCGGCGGCACCCACCTGATGGACGTGCGTTTCGCCATGCCGTATTTCCGCGACGGTCGCCTGTTCGCCTGGCTGTCGAACACCGGTCACTGGCCCGACATCGGCGGCGCGGTGCCCGGCGGCTTTTCCGCCAACGCCACGGCGGTGGAGCAGGAAGGGCTGCGGCTGCCGCCGGTGAAGCTGTTCAAGCGCGGCGCGCTCGACCGCGAGATCTACGCCATCATCGCCTCCAACATCCGCATCGCCGACCAGCGCATCGGCGATGTCAAGGCGCAGGCCGCCGCGCTCCGCGTCGGCCAGGCCCGGCTCGACGCGCTGCTCGATCGCTATGGCGACGAGACGGTACGCGCCGCCATCGCCGAGCTGCGCCAGCGCGCCGCGGCGCAGATGCGCGCCTGCATCGCCGCCATCCCCGACGGCACCTACGAAAGCGTCGCCCATGTCGATTCCGACGGCGTGGTCGACGTTCCGCTGGAGATCCGGCTGGCGGTGACCAAGCGCGGCGGCGACCTGTGGTTCGACTTCGCCGGGTCGAGCCCGCCCTGCGCCGGACCGATGAACTCGGTGATCGCCACCACCCGCTCGTCGGTCTACCTCGCCATGCGCCACATCTTCCCGGAGGTGCCGATCAGCGCCGGCGCGTTCGCGCCGCTGCACGTCGTCGACCCCGCCGGCACCTTTTTGCATGCGGTCTATCCGCGGCCGGTGTCCGGCTGCGCCGCCGAGGTGTCGCAGCGCATCGCCGAGGCGGTGTTCCTGGCGCTGGCCGACGCCCTGCCCGACCGGGTGACCGCGGCGCCGGCCGGCACCAGCGGCAACTTCGCGCTGGGCGGCGTCGACCCGCAGCGCGGCAGCGGCTACGTGATGTACCAGATCTCCGGCGGCGGCTACGGCGGCAACGCCGACCACGACGGGCTGACCAACGGCTGCTCGACCATCGGCATCTCGAAGACTCCGCCGATCGAGGTGATGGAGCAGGTCTATCCGGTGCTGTATCGCGAATACGGCCTGCGCGAAGGCTCCGGTGGCGCCGGCCGCCAGCGCGGCGGCTTCGGCGTGAAATACAGCGTCGAGCTGCGCCGCGGCGAGGCGCAGGCCTCGTTCGTGATGGACCACGGCCGCTTCGGCCCGCCCGGCGCGCGCGGCGGCGCGGCCGGGCAGCCGAACAGCGTCACGGTCGTGCGCGACGGCCAGGCGATGGTGCCGCCGCACCTGTCGAAGGCGCAGGACATCCGCATCCGCGCCGGCGACCGGGTCGAGGTCGGCACCCCCGGCGGCGGCGGCTATGGCGACCCGTTCGCCCGCGCGCCACAGGCGGTGCTGGCCGACGTGCGGCTGGGCTACTACACGCCCGAGCAGGCCCGTGCGCTGTTCGGCGTCGTGCTGGCCGCGGATCGCGCCGCCGTCGATGACGAGGCCACCGCGGCGCTGCGTGCCGCCCACGAGGCCACCGCGCCGTCGCGCGCCGCGCGGGACTGACCGCCGCTGCGACAGCCGGCCGGGTTGCCTGCCGGCCGCCCGCATGGTCAGATCGCACGCAAGAGTCTCACCAGGGAGGATTCCAGATGGCTGATCGGCCACCCTATCGCGCCGACCAGGTCGGCAGCCTGCTGCGGCCGCAAGCGGTGAAGGACGCCCGCGCCGCCCGCGAGGCCGGCACGCTGGACGCCGCCGGGCTGCGCGCGGTCGAGGACGCGGCGATCCGCGACGCGGTCGCGCACCAGTGCCGGGTCGGCCTGACCGGGGTCACCGACGGCGAGTTCCGCCGCGCCTTCTGGCACTTCGACTTCCTCGGCCAGCTCGAGGGCGTCGAGCTGCGCCAGGGCGAACGCGCCATCCAGTTCCACGGCATCCAGACCAAGGCGGTCAGCATCGCGGTCACCGGCAAGGTCGGCTTCGGCGACCACCCGATGCTGGCCGACTTCCGCTTCCTGAAGCAGGCGGCCGACGCACACGGCGCGGTGGCGAAGATGACGATCCCGGCGCCCAGCGTGCTGCACTTCCGCGGTGGTCGCGCCTCGATCAGCAAGGACGCCTATCCGGACATGGACGCTTTCTTCGCCGACACCGCCGAGGCCTATGCCCAGGCGGTGCGCGCCTTCTACGACGCCGGCTGCCGCTATCTGCAGTTCGACGACACGGTGTGGGCCTATCTGTGCTCGGAGAAGGAGCGCGAGGCGGCGCGCGCCCGCGGCGACGACCCGGAACCGCTGCAGATCGCCTATCGCGACATGATCCGGCACGCGCTGGCGGCCAAGCCGGCCGACATGACCATCACCACCCATGTCTGCCGCGGCAACTTCCGCTCCAGCTGGATCTCCGAGGGCGGCTACGAGCCGGTGGCCGAGGTGCTGCTGGGCCAGACCGGCTATGACGGCTTTTTCCTCGAGTACGACACCGAGCGGGCCGGCGGCTTCGAGCCGCTGCGCTTCCTGGCCAAGGGCGACCAGCGGGTGGTGCTGGGCCTCGTCACCTCCAAGTTCGGCGAGCTGGAAGCCGAAGGCGCGATCGAGGCGCGGATCGAGGAGGCGACCAAGTATGTCGCGCTCGACCAGCTCTGCCTCAGCCCGCAATGCGGCTTCGCCTCCACCGAGGAGGGCAACATCCTCAGCGAGGACGACCAGTGGGCCAAGCTGGCCCTGGTCACCGCGACGGCGAAGACGGTGTGGGGCGCAGCCTAGCACCTCTGCGTCGACGTCACCGTCCGGCTGCCGACTTCCGCCTCGTTCCCTGTTGACAGAAATGGAAAATTGTCGACAGCGTTGCGGCATTGTCGGTCATGACAGTGGGATCTGAGGGACCGAGACGATGGCGGGCAGCCAGGATTACGTCGCCGACACACGCAACAGGGACGTCGAGATCTACCTGAACGGGGAATTCGTTCACCGCGACAAGGCAATGGTTTCGATATTCGACGCCGGCTGGATTCTGGGCGACGGCATCTGGGAGGGCTTGCGCAACCACGGCGGCCGCCTTGCCTTCATGAAGCGGCATCTCGACAGGCTGTTCATGGGGGCCAAGGCGATAGACCTTGAGATCGGCATGACGCGGGCCGAGGTGCGGCAGGCGCTGGAAGCGACGCTGGCGCACAACGCCATGACAGGGGAAGAGGGGGTTCACGTCCGCCTGATGATCACCCGCGGCCTGAAGAAGACGCCCAACCAGGATCCGCGACACACCATTTCCAAGCCGACCGTGGCGATCGTGGCCGAGTTCAAGACCTTCGACCCCGCCATCCTGAAGACCGGGCTGACCCTGTTCACCTCGACCTTCCGCTGCGCACGGGCCGACATGTTCGACATGCGGCTCAACACGCACAGCCGGCTCAACCTGATCATGGCTCTGACCCAGGCGATCAAGGCCGGCGCCGACGAGGCGCTGATGCTCGACGATCGCGGGTTCGTCGCGAGCTGCAACGCGACCAATTTCTTCATCGTGAAAGACGGGAAGGTCATGACCTCGACCGGCGCCAATTGCTTCAACGGCATCACCCGCGCCAACATGATCGAGCTCTGCGCCCTGCTCGATATCCCGTGCGAGCAGAGGGACTTCTCGCTCAGCCACGTTTACGACGCCGACGAGGCGTTCGCGACCGGGACCTTCGGCGGGCTCACGCCGGTCGCCGAGGTGGACGGGCGCAAGATGCCGCACATCATGGGCCCGGTCTCGACCCGGCTCCGCGAGGCCTATTTCGAATACGCCAAGACGGCGGAATGACGCGCGATGGGCGACGCCATCCCCAACAAGGCCAGGCAGACGATGGCGGATACGCTCACGGTGGAACTGCGGGCCTATATCCTGACCGGCGCAGTCCAGCCCGGCCAGCCCCTCCGCGAGGAAACGCTCGGCGCCAGATTCGGCTGCGGGCGCGGCCCGGTCCGCGAGGCGCTTTCCCGGCTGGCGGAACGCGGCTTTCTGGTCAAGCAACCCTTCTCCGGCTATGCGATGCGCGACCTGCGCGTGACCGATATCCGCAGCTACTACAAGGTGCGCGAAAGCATCGAGTTGCTGGCCATCAGAAGCTGTTGGCCGCTTCGCGATCGCAGTTTTCAGAGCAACCTGCGCCGCCTGCATGGCCGCCTCGTCGCGGCCGTCGAGGCGGGCGAGGCGATCCGTTCGGTCGACGCCGAGGCGGATTTCCATGCGGCCGTCTACGTCGCCTCGGGCAATGAACCCCTGCTGCGCTGTTGGGAACTGCTCGCCTGCTATCGGGATCTCTACTACGTGACGCTCAACCGGCTGCGCCAGGACGGCCGCTTCCTGCCGGCACCGATGAGCGCGTCGCACCAGAGGCTGCTGGACGTGCTGATCGGCGACAGCCTCGAGGCCGCGCTGCAAGCGACAGTCGAGCATCTCACGATGGGGCTGGAGCAGTTCGAGCGCGCGCACGAGGAATACACCGATCGGATCGATCAGCTGCGCTGGTCTCACGACCCGCCGGGGCGGAGTCAAGGCAACGGGCACGTCGCACGCCGCGGCGGCAAACGAGGCGCGGACGCTGGTTCAAGGGGGAGCTGAGCGCGACCAAGAAGAACATGCCGTCAAGGCGGAAGCACTGCATGCAATATCCGCAAAAGCAATGACAGGAGGCTGATCATGAAACTGTTCAAGACGGCGAGGGCAACGGCGGCGGCCGCCATGCTCGCAGCGTTGCCCGTGACCGCGGCCAACGCGCAGGACAGCCTGGAACAGGTGATCGACAGCGGCGTGCTTCGCATCGGCGTCGCGCAGTCGCCGCCGTGGTTCTTCAAGACGTCCAGCGACGCCGAGTGGACCGGCGTCGGCGTCAGCATCGGCAGGCAGATGAGCGAGGATCTCGGTGTCGACCTCGCGTTCGTGGAGACGACCTGGGGCAACGCCGTCGCGGCACTGCAGGCCGACCAGATGGACCTGATGTTCATTCTCGACGCCACGCCGCAGCGGGCACTCGCCGTCGACTTCCCGACGGCGCCGTCGATCTACTACGCCATGGCCGTCATGCATAACGAGGACATGGCGGTGACGAGCTGGGAAGCCTTGAACAACCCCGACGTCAGCATCGCCGTGGCGCAGGGCTCCGCCATCGACAGCTTCATCTCCGACACCATGCCGAACGCGGAGATCCAGCGTTTCGCCGGCCTGCCGGAAGCCGTCGCCGCCTTCCAGTCCGGTCGCACCGATCTGGTGGCGATGTTCCACCCCGCGCTGATCTCGTTCCGCCAGCAGCTCGGTTATGGCGAGATCACGCTGCCCACGCCGGTCTTCGCATCCGCGTCCAGCGTCGGCGTGCGCCCGATGGCCGACAAGGCCTTCCGCGACTGGGTGAACACGGCAATCGCCTACTACTACAACACCGGCCGGACCCAAGGCTGGTTCGAGGACACGCTGGACACGCTCGGCGTCGATCCGGACAGCGTTCCGCCGATCCAGCGCGAGCTCTGGCGCTAGCCGCCACGTGAGGCGCCGCGCCACGGCGCGGCGCTTCCCAACCGCGACGCTCAAGCTGGTCCGATGGGTTACGACTGGAAATTCGGCCCCGTCTTCCGCAATTTCGACGTGCTGCTTGCCGGACTGGGCAATACCTTGCTGGTCACCGGCATTTGCCTGGTCTTCGGCCTGGCGCTGGGACTGCTGATCGCGCTGCTGCGGCTCAACAGGCACCGTCTTGTCTCCGCCCCGGTTGGCTTCGTCATCGACTTCCTGCGCATCGTCCCGCCGCTGGTGCAGTTGATGTGGGTGTTCTTCGCGCTGCCGATCCTGATCGATGTGCGCATGACGCCGTTCATCGCCGCCTGCGTGACGCTTTCGATCCAGTCGTCCGCCTTCTTCGCCGAGGTCATCCGCGGCGGCATCATTTCCATCGAGAAGGGGCAGTGGGAAGCCGCGCGCGCCCTGGCCATGCCCAAGGCTACCATGATGCGCCGGATCATCCTGCCGCAGGCCATCGGCCGGATGACCCCGACCCTGCTCGAGCGCGCCATCGAACTGCTGAAGACGACCTCGCTGGTCAGCGCCGTGTCTTATGCCGACCTGCTGTTCCGGGCGACGCAGGTGTCACAGGAGATCTTCCGTCCGCTCGAGACCTTCACCGTGGCCGCGGCCCTGTACCTCGCGGTCATTCTGCCCGGCAGCATCGCGGTAAGGCTGCTCGAACTGCGGATGGCGCGCAGCGGCATCGCCACCGTGGCCTAGCCGGTAGGGGGACGCAGGCCGGATGTATGAGTTCAACTTCCAGTACATCCTGGACAACCCCGGCTTCCTGTGGTCCGGGTTGCAGCACACCCTGCTGCTCTATGCGAGCTCGGTTGCCATCGGCCTGGTCCTGGGCATGGCGATCGGCTTCGGGCGCTACAGTTCCAATCGGCTGTTCAGGTGGCCGGCCACCGTCTGGGTCGAGCTGTTCCGGAACACGCCCGTGCTGGTCCAGATGATGTGGTTCTTTTTCGCGCTGCCGGTGCTGGTGGGTTTCTCCATCCCGGCCTATGTTGCGGCCACGTTGGCCCTGTCGGCCAACGGGTCGGCGAACGCGGCCGAGATTTTCCGGGCGGGCATCCAGTCGATCCACAAGGGCCAGTGGGAGGCCGCGCGGTCGCTGGGCATGCCCTACAACAGGATCATGCGCCGCATCATCCTGCCGCAGGCGATCCGGCGCATGATGCCAGCCTTTTCGAACCGGGCGATCGAACTGGCCAAGATGACCTCGCTGGCGGCCACCATTTCCTATGCGGAGCTGTTGTACGAGGCGCGCCTGTTGAGCTCGATCCGGTTCAACCCGATCGAGGCCTTCACCGCCGTCGCCGTGCTGTTCTTCGTCGTGCTCTATCCGCTGACCCGGCTTATCGCACGCTTCGAAGTCGACGCGAGATTCTGAGCGATGGCGCCGATCCTCCGGATTGTCGGCCTGCACAAGCGTTTCGGCGACCACGAAGTGCTGAAGGGCATCGATCTCGACGTGCACGAGGGCGAAGTGATCGTGGTGCTCGGGTCCAGCGGCTCCGGCAAGTCGACGCTGCTGCGTTGCATCAACCACATGGAGATGCCCAGCGCCGGCCACATCGAGATCGAAGGCGAACGCCCGGACGAAGGCAAGGTCCCCTACAGGATCACCGAACGCAACCTGCTGGCCCTGCGGCGCAAGGTCGGCATGGTCTTTCAGCAGTTCAACCTGTTCCCGCACATGACGGCGATCCAGAATGTCATGGAGGCGCCGCGTCAGGTCCTGGGCATGTCGGCCCAGGACGCCAAGGCGCTGGCCATGGGCCTGCTGGCGCGGGTCGGGCTGGAAGGCCGCGAAGACGTGCATCCGATCCGGCTTTCCGGGGGCCAGCAGCAGCGCGTCGCCATCGCCCGCGCATTGGCGATGAACCCGAAGGTCATGCTATTCGACGAGGCGACGTCATCGCTCGACCCCGAACTGGTGGGCGAGGTGCTCAAGGTGATGCGCGGCCTGGCCGAAGACGGGATGACGATGGTCGTCGTCACCCACGAAATCGGCTTCGCCTATTCGGTCGCCGACCGGGTCATCTTCCTCAACGATGGCAGGATCCTCGAGCACGGCAAGCCGTCTGAGATCCTGGTCAGGCCGCAGACGGAGCGATTCAGCCAATTCCTGAACGTCTTTCGCGAGTTCAACGTCCCAACGGCAGAGTAGCGCGGCCGGTCTCGGCGCCGACCCGGCGCGGAGCCGCGCGGCGCCCTCGGATATTCACGCCGCCGGCCGGGTCGGCGACCACATCCTGACCCCGCCCCTGGCCTCGTAGCCCATCCCCTGCGGGTAGTGGTACAGCTCCATGAAGTTGCCCCAGGGCGTCAGGAAATAGACCCACCACAGGCCGGCCAGGTCGCCGTCGGCGATGTGCATCGGCTCGTCCAGCACCTCGACGCCCTCGGCGCGCAGGTGGCGGACCGCGGCGTGGATGTCCTCGACATGAAAGGCGACATGGGCCGCACCGTGATCGCAGGTCTGCGGCATCTGCCGCTTCTGCTCCGGCGCGGTCCATTCCAGCAGCTCGATGTTGGAGCCCATGCCGCAGCGCATGATGCAGACCTTCACGGTCGCGCGCGGGTGGGTCTTGAACCGGCGCACCATCAGGTCGCCGGCGTCGCCGAACGGCGCGGTCCAGGCGACCGGCTCCGCGCCCAGCACCCGCTGGAACCACGCAACCGCCTGTTCCAGGTTCGGAACCGTCAGGCCGACATGGTCCGCCCCGGTGAAGCCGGCCTTCAGCCGGTGTCCCTCAGCCATGCTTGCGTCCTCCCTCACCATGCATTCGGTACTTGCCGAGCGGCCCGACCGCGCCCACTCCCTCCCGCCTCTCCCACCCCGCCCGCGGCGCGTGAGGGAGAATGCGCGGCCTACGTCTCGAACCCCAGGTCCGGCCGCGGGATCGCCGCGGTGGTGTCGGGGTCGAACAGGTGGACCTGGCGCATGTCGACGGCCAGGCGCACGGCCTGGCCGGGATCGGCGTGGAAGGCGCGGCCGAGCCGGGCGGAGACCTCGCGGTCGGGATAGCCCAGCGGCGCGCCGACCAGGATCACCTCCGGGCCGACCATTTCCGCCGCGCTGGCAGTGACCTGCAGCACCGCCGGGCTGCCAGGCGCGGCCTCGTCCAGGTCCTCCGGCCGGATGCCGAGCACCACAGCACGGTCGCGATAGGGCGCGTAGGCCGCGGCGAATTCCGCCGGCAGCGGCAGGCGCGCGGTACCCGCCTCCACCGCCAGGCCGTCGCCGGGTGCTGCGACCAGCCGCGCCGGCAGCAGGTTCATCGGCGGGCTGGCCAGGAAGCCGGCGACGAAGACGTTGGCCGGGTTGCGATAGACCTCGCGCGGCGGGCCGACCTGCACCACCCGGCCCTGGTGCATGATGCAGATGCGCTGGCCCATCGTCATCGCCTCGAGCTGGTCGTGGGTGACGTGGACGATGGTGGTGCCGAGCTGGCGGTGCAGCTTGACCAGTTCCAGCCGCATGGCGGTGCGCAGCTGGGCGTCGAGATTGCTGAGCGGCTCGTCGAGCAGGAAGCCGCGCGGCTCGCGGATCAGCGCCCGGCCCAGCGCCACCCGCTGGCGCTGGCCGCCGGACAGCGCGCCGGGCTTGCGCCGCAGCAGGTCCTCGATGCCCAGCATCGCCGCCGTCGCCTGCACCCGGCGCGCGATCTCCGCCGGCGGGGTGCCGCGCAGCCTGAGCCCGAATCCCAGGTTGCGCGCCACGTTCATGTGCGGATAGAGCGCGTAGTTCTGGAACACGATGGCGAGGTCGCGGTCGCGCGGGTCCGTCTCGTTGACCCGCTCGCCGTCGATCAGCATGTCGCCGGAGGAGATGGTCTCCAGCCCGGCGATCATCCGCAGGGTGGTCGACTTGCCGCAGCCGGACGGGCCCAGCAGCACCATGAACTCGCCGTCGGCGATCTCCAGGTCGACGGCGTCCACCGCCGTCACGCCGCCGGCGAACACCTTCGACACGCGTTGCAGGCTGATCGCCGCCATCTCAGCCGTGCCTCCCGACCTGGCAGCCGCGCCGGATGCGCCATCCGCAACCAAGCGGGCGGGCGAAGGGTGTTTGCGCCGGCATGGTCAGGTCCGCTCCCGCATCGCGCGGAACAGGCCGAGGGTCAGCACGATCACGATGACCATCAGGATCAGCGCCATCGCCGCGGCCTCGCCCAGGTTGAGGCGGGCGAAGGCGGAGCGGTAGATGTAGTAGCTGATCAGGTCGGTCGCGTCGCCGGGCCCGCCGCGGGTCATGATGTAGATCAGGTCGTAGGTCTTGATCGCGAAGATCAGCCGGATCAGCAGCGTCACCGCGATCACCGGCCGCATCAGCGGCAGGGTGATGAACCAGAAGGTCTGCAGCGTGCCGGCGCCCTCGGCGCGCGCCGCCTCGAACGGCTCGGTCGGCAGCGCCGACAGGCCGGCGGTCAGCAGCACCGCCATGAACGAGACCTGGTGCCAGATGTCGACCAGCACCACGGTCCAGAACGCGTTGGTCGGCTGGCCCAGCCAGTCCACGTCGGGAATGCCGAGCCCGCCGAGCAGCCAGTTGACGATGCCCAGCGTCGGGTGCAGCAGCATGCGCCAGATCAGCCCGACCACCACCGGGTTGATCAGCAGCGGGATCAGCAGGATCAGGTAGTAGACGTTCTTGCCGCGCTTCACGGTCGACAGCATCAGCGCGACGACGAAGCCGATGACGAACTCCAGCGCCACCACCGCCACCACGAAGAAGGTGGTGACCAGCATGGCGTTGGCGAACTCCGCGTTGTCGATGGCGCTGGCGAAGTTGTCGAACCAGATGAACGTGTCGAAGGTCATGTTCATCATGGTGTAGTCGAACAGGCTGGTCGCCAGCGCCAGCGCCACCGGCGCCAGGATGATCGCCGCCAGCACCAGCACCGCCGGCGCCGCCATGCCATAGCCGAAGCGCCGGTCGCGCGCGGCGAGGGTCGGGGCGAACAGGGACGGCGCCATCGCGGTCAGCAGGCCCTGGCGCCCATTCCCCCGCCGTCATGCCCGGGCTTGTCCCGGGCATCCGCGCCGCCCGGCACCCGCAGGCGCACGGGCGCCGTCCGCGCGGGTCCCGCGCGGCGTGCAGGCGTGGACGGTCGGAACGCGCCCGACCATGACGACGGAGGGGTTGGCACCTGTCGAGACCGGTTCGGGCGATACCGCGCCCTTACTGGATCTTGCCGTCGCGACGGGCCAGCTCGGTGAACTCCTCCTGGATCGTCGCCAGCGCCTCCTCGGCGGTCTTGTCGCCGACCACCGCCAGCGAAAGCTCGCGGCCCATGATGTCGACCAGTTCGGGCGTGTAGGTGAACACCGGGAAGTTGTGGCTGGTGTCCAGCAGCGCGCGCAGCGCCGGGTAGTAGGGGTACGTCGCGTTCAGCTCGGCATCGTCGAACACGTCGAAGCGGGTCGGCGAGCCGCCGAGCATGGCGCGCTGCTTGGCCACGTCGAAGGATTCCACCCACTGCAGGAACTGCCAGGCCGCCTCCGGGTCGGGGCTCGACACCGGGATCGCCCAGCCCCAGGCGCCGTTCAGCCCGCCGTTCGGCACCGGCGCCAGCTCCATCTTGCCGACCACCGCCGACTGGTCGGGATCGTCATAGGCGGTGCGGAACATGTTGTAGGTCAGATAGCTGTAGGCCTGACCCTGGGCGGCAACGTTGAACGCCTCGTCGAAGCCGAAGCTGGCGGCGCCGACCGGACCGAACTGCTCGATCATCATCTTGTAGTCCTCGAGCGCCTGCACCGCCTCCGGCGTGGTCAGCGTCGGGTTCCAGTTGTCGTCGTAGAACCGGCCGCCGTTGGCGAACAGGTAGTTCGACCACTCCATCGCGATCGGGTCCGGCCGCAGGCCCTGGTTGACCACGCCGTAGAAGCCGGCGTCCTTGTCGGTGAAGAACGCGACCTGGTCCTTGTATTCCTGCCAGCTGGTCGGCACCTGCAGCGGCATGCCGTATTCGGCCTGGAACGCGGCCTGGTTGTCCGGGTCGTCGATCAGGTCCTGCCGGTAGGTCAGGCCCATGGCGTAGTTGTAGAACGGCAGCATGTAGGTGACGCCGTCGACCCGGCCGACCAGGTCCATCAGCGACGGCACATAGACCGAGGTGTCCATGCCGGCCGCGGCGATGCGGTCGTCCAGCGGCTGCAGCCAGCCGGCCTTGGTGAACTCGCCGACCCAGTAGAAATCGACCACGATCACGTCGTAGCTGCCCTCGGGCGCGACCAGCTGGGGCACCAGCTTGGGGTGCATCTCGGCATAGTTCACCACCTCGATCTCGACCTCGATGCCGGTCGCCTCGGTGAATTGCGGCACCACCTCCTGGATGAAGCGCGTGTCGGGCACGCTCTCCATCAGGATCGAGATCGTCTCGGCATGCGCCAGCGCCGGCGTCGCCAGCATCGCCGAAGCCATCAGCAGTGTCTTGGTTCGCATTGTCGGTCTCTCCCCCTTCGCTGCGCGCTGGTCGGACGGGCGCCGCGCGCGATACGCCCTATTTCACCGCCCCAAGGGCCAGGCCCTTGATCAGGTACTTCTTCAGGAACGGCAGCAGCACGAACACCGGCGTGATCGAGAAGATCGTCGCCGCGGCCAGCAGCGCGATCTCGACCCCGCGGTGGGTCTCAAGCGCCGACAGGCCGATCGGCAGCGTGGCGGTCGCCTTGCCGGACAGCACCAGCGCATAGAGGAACTCGTTCCACGACAGGATCAGGCCGAGCAGCCCGGCGGCGACGATGCCGGGCGCGGCCATCGGCACGGCGACCAGCAGGAACGCCTGCAGCCGGGTGGCGCCCTCGACCCGTGCCGCCTCCTCCACCTGGCGGGCGTCGCCCTCGAAGAACGAGACCAGCATCCAGCCGAGGAACGGCAGGTTGATGGTGACATGGGCCAGGATGATGCCGAGGTGGTTGTTGATCAGGCCGACGGTGAGGAACACCGAGAACAGCGGCAGCACCAGGATCACCGGCGGCAGCATCTGGCTGGCCAGCACGGTGATGCGCAGGCCCATCCCGCCGGTGTTGAACCGGCAGAAGGCGTAGGCCAGCATCGTCGCCAGCGGCAGCGCGATCGCGGTGGAGCCGACCGCGACGATCAGGCTGTTGAGGAAGAAGTCGCCGAACGGGTGCTCGACGAAGATGTCGACATAGTTGTCGACCATCGGCTCGGTCCACTGCGGCGGGATCATGTAGGCGTTGAGCTTGTTGGTCAGGCTGGTGCGCAGCACCCACAAGAGCGGCAGCAGCAGCGAGGCCGAGAACAGGATCAGGATCAGGTGCGGCCCGACCGTCTTCACCGCCCGCTTCGCCGCGCGCACGGCGGGATCGGGCCGGCGCGCCGATGCCGGCGGGCGGGCTACGGTCTGCACGCGCAATCGACCCGAGCCCGGAGTGCCGTCGTTGCGGGCCGCCAGCCGGCGGCGCGGCAATCAAGGCCAACCGCACAGACGGCGCAGGCCACGGCCCGTGATTGCCGCGTCGCTTCGCTGCGCGCATTGACGGCGTGGTCGTTCCTCTTGCCCGCTACCCCATGTAGACGCCTCCGGTGACGTTGACGGCCTGGCCGGTCATGAAGCGGGCGGCGTCGCTGGCCAGGAACACGACCACATCGGCCACGTCCTCCGGCTCCTCGATCCGGCCGAGCGGGGTGGCGTCGATATAGCCCTGGCGCACCGCCTCCGGCGCGATGCCCCTGAGCTCGCCCTCCCAGACGATCTCGCGCTCCTGCATCGCCGTGCGGACATAGCCGGGGCAGACGGCGTTGACCCGGATGCCATCCTTGGCCACCGCCTTGGCCACCGCCTGGGTCAGGCCGACCACGGCGAACTTGCTGGCGGTGTAGTCGGCCAGGATGGCGTCGCCGACCTTGCCGGCCAGCGAGGCGGTGTTGACGATCGCGCCGCGCCCGCCCGCCTTCAGCATGCGTCGCACCGCCTCCTGGTCGGTCAGGAACACGCCCTTGGCGTTGATGTCCATGTTGAAGGCCCAGTCGGCCTCGGTCAGGTCGAGGAAGCGCTTCATGCGCGAGACGCCGGCATTGGCGCAGACGGTGTCGATGCCACCGAACGCCGCCTCGGCGGCATCGAAGCCGGCGGCGATGCTGGCGGCGCTGGTCACGTCGATGCGCGCGGCGATGGCGGCCGCGCCGATCTCGCCCGCGACCCGCTGGGCCGCGTCCGCGTCCATGTCGGTGACGGCGACGCGCGCGCCGGCCCTGGCCAGCGCATGCGCGATCGCACGGCCGATCCCCGCCCCCGCCCCGGTCACCAGGGCCCGGCGGCCGGCCAGATCATAGTGGCTCGGCATCGTTTCTCTCTCCCCGGCGCCGATGCTACGGGCGATGCCGCGGCCTGGCAAGCCGGCGGGACCGCGCGCCGCATGCCCGGCCGCACCGCGGCGGCGTCAGTGCATCACCGCGTCCGCGCCGGTGACGACGTCGAGCAGCTCGGCCGTCACCGCCTCCTGGCGGCCGGCCCGTTCCGCGCGGACCAGCCCGGTCAGCCGGTCGTCGATGTTGCGGTCGGCCTGCTGCATGGTCCACAGCCGGGCGCCGTTCTCGCTGGCCAACGCCTGCATCAGCGCGAAGGCGATCTCGGCCAGCAGATACTCGCCGGTCAGGCCCTGCAGCAGCGCGGCCGGATCGAGGTGGTGCAGCACGGCGGCGCCGTCGCGCCCGTCGGCGAGCAGCGCCGGGTCGAGCGGCAGCACCGGGCGCACCGCGACCGCGAAGCCGGCACGGTCGGGCCGGGCGTGAACGATGCGCACCCGGGCGCCGTCGGCGACCGCCACCGCCACGGCGCGCGCCAATGCCAGCACGCCGCCGACCCGGGTCGCCATCGGCAGGCTCCAGGCCGGTTCGATCCCGCGCTCGGCCGCGGCGGCCGCCCCGCGCCTGCCGACCAGGCCCAGCCGTGCGGCACCGCGCTCACGCTCGGCCAGGTCGAGCAGGCGGCGGTCGAGCGCGCCGGTGAAGCCGTGCTCCGACAGCACGACGACCAGCCAGTCGGCGCCCTCCGGCGTGCCCGCAGCCGGCGGCAGCGGGTCGAGGCCGTCGCCGACCAGCGCGGTCGTCTTGCCGATGGCGCCTTCCACCACCGCGGCATAGCGGCCGATGGCACCGAGCGCGGCGTCCGCTTCCTGCATATGGGCGGCGGCCAGCGCGCGCATGGCGCGGAACAGGCCGCGCAGCTCGCGCAGGCTGGCGATGCGCGCCTGCAGCCGGGCGACATCCTCCATCGCCGCTAGCCGGGCGCGAGTGTGCCGGCATAGGCGGACAGCGCCTGCAGCAGCACCGGCCGGTCCTCGTCGGCGACTGCCGCGCTGGCGTCGATGCGGGCGACGACCTGCGGGCAGGCGGCGGCCAGCCGGTCGGCGAGGCCGGCCTTGAACGTCTCCACCGCCGCCGGCGACAGCGGGTCGAGCACGCCTTCGCGCACCGCCAGCAGCAGCGCCGCCATCGCGCCGACGCCGAGCGGACGGTATTGCGGCTGGGCCAGGATCGCGCGGATGCGGTTGCCGTGGGCGATGCGGGCGCGGGTCCGCTCGTCGGTCATCGCGCCGAAGCGGGTGAAGATCTCCAGCTCCAGGAACTGGGCGTAGTCCAGCTTCAGGCTCTCGGCCAGGCTGCCGATCGCCGGCGGCTGGGTCTTACCGCCGACCCGCGACACGCTGAGCCCGACGTTCACCGCCGGCTTCTGGCCCTCGTAGAACAGCTTCGGCTCCAGGTAGATCTGGCCGTCGGTGATCGAGATCAGGTTGGTCGGGATATAGGCGCTGAGGTTGCCGGCCTGGGTCTCGGCGATCGGCAGCGCGGTCAGCGAGCCGCCGCCGAGGTCGTCCGAAAGCCGCGCCGCCCGCTCCAGCAGCCGGGCGTGCACATAGAAAATGTCGCCGGGATAGGCCTCGCGCCCGGGCGGCCGGCGCAGCAGCAGCGCGATCTGGCGATAGACGATGGCGTGCTTGGTCAGGTCGTCGAAAACCAGCAGGGCATGCTGGCCCCGGTCGCGGAAATACTCGGCGATGGCGCAGGCGGCATAGGGTGCGATCCACTGCGCCCCGGGCGGCGCGCCGGCGCCGGCCACCACGAACACGCAGCGCTCGAAGGCGCCGTGCCGGCGCACCGCCTCGATGATGGCGGCGGCGGTCGAAGCCTTCTGGCCGATCACGGCATAGACGGAGACCACGTCGGAGCCGCGCTGGTTGATCACCGTGTCGACCGCGATCGCGGTCTTCCCGGTCTTGCGGTCGCCGATGATCAGCTCGCGCTGGCCGCGGCCGAGCGGGATCATCGCGTCAACAACGGTGATGCCGGTCAGCAACGGCTGCGTCACCAGCGCCCGGTCGACGATGGCCGGCGCCGGCCGCTCGATCGGCAGGCTCTGCGTTGCCGCCGGCGCGGGCCCGCCGTCCAGCGGCGCGCCGGTCGGGTCGATCACCCGGCCCAGCAATTCGGGCCCCACCGGCACCCGCACCACCGTGCCGGTGCCGCGCACCTGCGCGCCGGCGACCACCCCGGCGCCGCCGCTGAGCAGCACGCAGCCGACCGCGCCGGCGTCGACCTGGAACGCAAGCCCGAGCGAGCCGTCCTCGAACGCCAGCACCTCGTCCAGCCGGGTCCACGGCAGGCCGACCACCTGGGCGACGCCGTCGCCGACATGGCGGACCGTGCCGACGTGGTCGACCGCGGCCGCCGGCACGAACCGGTCCAGCGTCGCCGGCGCCCGGCCGAGCCAGACGGCGAGATCGTCAGTCAGCGTGGGCATGGGCCAGCAGCGCCGAGCGCGCCGCCTCCAGCTGGTCGGCCCAGCCGCAGCCGATCACCGTGTGCGGGAAGTGCAGTGCCGCCCCGCCGATCAGCGCCGGGTCTTCGTCGAAGCCGACCGCCAGGTCGGCACCCAGGTCGCGGCGCAGCGCCGCGGTCCAGCGCGCCCGCGCCGGCGCGTCCAGCGGCACCGCCGTCGCCACCGTCACCCGGAAGCCGTCGTCGGCGAGTTCCCCCTGGAGCCTGCGGCGGTCGGAATCGGGCATTGCGGCCAGCGCCTGCTCGATCCGGGCCAGGAACACCGCGTCGGGCGTGGCGGGCGCCAGGTCGCGCAACAGTGCCGCCGCCATGCCGGCCGCCAGCCCGGCGACGGCGCCCTTGGTGTCGTGCAGGGCGGCGCGGCGCTCCTCGGCCAGCGCGTCGCGGCCGGCGGCGCGCAGCCGCTCGGCCTCCGCCTGCGCCGCAGCCAGCACCTGCGCCTTCTCCGCCGCCATCTCGTCGTGGGTGGCGTCGCGCATGCGCCGACGCTCGTCCTGCAGGCCGGCGAGCCTTGCCGCATAGTCGGCCTTGGCCGCCTCGCCCTCGGCGCGGACCTGCGCCGCCTCGGTCATTGCCGCCTCCGCCGCCGCCTTGCGCCGGGCGATCACCGCCTGCACCGGGCGATAGAGGAAGCGGTGCAGCAGCCAGACCAGGACCAGGAAGTTGACGACCTGGAGGCCGAGCGTCCACCAGTCGATCTGCATGGTCAGGCGGCGAAGGGGTTGGCGTAGAGCAGCAGCAGCGCGACGACCAGGCAGTAGATCGCCATGGTCTCGATCATCGCCAGGCCGACGAACAGGGTGCGGGAGATCGGCCCGGCGGCCTCCGGTTGGCGGGCGATCGCCTCCATTGCCGCGGCGATGGCGCGGCCCTCGCTGAACGCAGGCCCGATCGCGCCGAACGAGATGGCGACGACCGCTCCGATGATGCTGAGCGCGTGGATGTCCATGTCAGGTGCTTTCCGTCTTTGGCTGGGCCTTCATTCGGCCTGGACGCTGCCGATCGCCGCGCCGAGATAGACGGCGGCCAGCACGGTGAAGATGTAGGCCTGGATCAGGCCGATCAGGATGCCGAGCAGCAGGAACGGGATCGGCACGAACAGCCCGGCGAGCAGTGCGACGATGGCGATGACGATCTCGTGACTCATCATGTTGCCGAACAGACGGATCATCAGCGAGAAGGTGCGGGTGATCTCGGCCAGCACGTTCAGCGGCAGCATCAGCGGGCTGGGCCGCAGATAGTGGGCGAGATAGCCGCGCAGGCCCTTGCCGCGGATGCCGAAATAATGGACCGAGAAGAACACCACCAGGGCCAGCGCCGCCGGCGTCTCGATGTGCGCGGTCGGCGCCTGCACCCCCGGCAGCACCGCCGACAGGTTGGCGAAGGCGAGGAACAGGAACAGCGTGGCGAGCAGCGGCAGCAGCCGCGCGCCAGGCTTGCCGGCGATGTCGGAGACCTGGGTGGCGATGGTCTCGACCACGATCTCCAGCATCGCCTGTACCGGGCCGGGATCGAGCCGGGGCCGGCGCATGGCCAGCCACGCGCCGAGGCCGAGCGCCGCGACGATGCCCCAGGTCGTGGCCACGGCACGGCTGATCGGCACCGGGCCGAGCGCGAACAGGATGTCCGGCTGCAGCGGGTTGGCGCCGTCCATCAGCGCGGCCCCGCCAGGCGGCGGGCGAGCAGCCCGGCTGCGGTGAATCCGCCGGCGCCGGCCAGCAGCGCGCCGCCGCCCCATCGCGCCAGCAGCCAGAACACCGCGACGGCCAGCGCGACACGCAGCAGGCCGAGCCCGAACATCGCCGTCACGCCGCCGGCGGTTGCAGTCAACGCCGCCACCGCACGGTGCAGCAGCCCGAAATAGGCGGCGCCGAGCGCGAGGCCGACCAGCGCCGCGGCGGCGATCTCCAGAGGCAGCAACCCGTTCATTTCTCCCCCATCCTGCGCCAGGCGAGCCAGCTGCCGACGGCGACGCCGGCGACGATCAGCGCGCCGGTCCAGAAGATGCCGGTGCCGTAGCGGTCGTCGAGCCAGCGGCCGAGCGCGACGCCGCCCAGGGTGGGCAGCACCACCAGCCAGCCGAGCGCGCCGATCATCGCCAGGTTGCGGCCGAGCGAGCGTTCGCCGGTCTTTTCCCAGAAGTCGCGCCGCCGCTCGCGCTGGCGCACGGCGTCCTGCATGGCGCGATCCGCGTCGCGCCGATCGTCGCCGTCGTCGACAGCCGGGGTCACGGCTGCAGGTCCGCGCCGTCGGCCGCGGCCGGCCGCTCGGCCACCTGGCCGGAGCGCAGATAGCGGTCGAGCGCGCGGATCGCGGCCAGATGCATGCGGGCCGAAGAAGTCCGCGCCGCCGCCTCCGCCTCGGCATCGCTGCGCAGCCGGTCGAGTACCGCCGCGCCCAGGCGCTGCAGCGTGTCCTCGCCGACCGCCTCGCGCGTCACCACCGCGACGGTGCCGCCGCCGACGCTCAGCACGCCGCCGCGCACCGCGACGTGATGTTCCGCGCCGGCGCCGTCGCGCCAGGTCAGCACGCAGACCTGCAGCACGGTGACCAGGTCGGCATGGCCGGGCAGGATGCCGAAGGCGCCGGTGGCGTCCTCGGCGCGGACGTGGCGGACGCCATCGGCGTCGACCACCACCGCCACCGGCGTCGTGACCACCAGCCTCACGCCGCAGCCTCCGCCGTCCGGGCGGCCGGTGCGTCGGGCAGCCTGCCGATCATGTACAGCGCCGTCTCGTCCCAGTCGTCGGCGGCGCCGTCGAGGATCGCCCGGCAGCCCGCCAGCGTGTCCGCCAGCGGCACGCTGACCCCGGCGTGGCCGGTGAATTGCGCGGTGACCAGGAACGGCTGGGTCAGGAAGCGGATCAGCCGGCGGGCGCGCTCCACCGCCTGGCGGTCGGCGCTGCCGAGTTCGTCCATGCCCAACAGCGCGATGATCTCCTGCAGCTCGCGATAGCGCTCGATCAGCCGGCGGGCTTCGTCGGCGACCGCATAGTGTTCGGCGCCGACCACGCGCGGATCCAGCATCACCGAGGTCGAGGCCAGCGGGTCGACCGCCGGATAGAGCCCCTGGCTGGCCATGTCGCGGCTGAGCACGATCGACGCGTCGAGGTGGGTGAAGGTCTCTGCCACCGCCGGATCGGTGAAGTCGTCGGCCGGCACGTAGACCGCCTGGATCGATGTCACCGCCGCGCCCTTGACCGAGGCGATCCGCTCCTGCAGGTCGGCGATCTCGGTGCCCAGCGTCGGCTGGTAGCCCATCCGCGACGGCAGCCGGCCGAGCAGTCCGGACACCTCGCCGCCGGCCTGGGCGAAGCGGAAGATGTTGTCGATCAGCAGCAGCACGTCGTGGCGGGCGACGTCGCGGAAATACTCGGCGATGGTCAGCGCGGTCATGCCGACGCGCCAGCGCGCGCCCGGCGGCTCGTTCATCTGGCCGAACACCAGCGCGGTGCGCGCGAGCACGCCCGAGCGCTGCAATTCCAGCCACAGTTCGTGGCCCTCGCGCGAGCGCTCGCCGATGCCGGCGAACACCGAGGTGCCGGCATAGCGTTCGACCGTGGTGCGGATCAGCTCCATGATCAGCACCGTCTTGCCGACGCCGGCGCCGCCGAACATCGCCGCCTTGCCGCCGCGCGGCAACGGCGCCAGCAGGTCGATCACCTTGATGCCGGTCTCGAACAGGGCGCGCTCCGCGTCCTGCTGGCCGAGCCCCGGCGGCGGCCGGTGGATCGGCAGCCGCGGCACGTCGGCCGGCAGCGGCGGGCCATGGTCGATGGGGTCGCCGAGCACGTTGAGCAGCCTACCGAGCACCGCCTCGCCGCCCGGCACCCGGATCGGCCCGCCGGTGTTGCGGGCGGCGACGCCGCAGCGCAGACCGCCGGTTTCCTGCAAGGCCACGCCCAGCACGGTGCGCTCGTCCTTGTGCTGCTGCACCTCGACCACCAGCCGGTGCGGGCCGTCCCAGTCGATCTCCAGCGCCGTGTCGAGCGGCGGCAGCGCGCCCGGCGGGAAGGCGACCTCGACCACCGACCCGCTGACCGCGACCACCTCGCCGTCGGCCGCGCCGGCGGCCCCGATGTCCGCGTCGGCGGACATGCGCCGAACCGGCGGTCGGCCCTATCTGCGCGGCTTGGTGACCGCGTCGGTGGCGTCGCGGGCGGTGTCGGACGCCATCGTCATCAGCTTCTGCATCTCGTCCATGTACTGCTGAGACGCGGTCTGGAAATACTCGGTGTAGACCTTCTGCATGTCCTGGAAGCTGGTCGACTGCATCAGCTTCTGCTGGGCGGCGAGATCGGCGCTGAGCCTGGCGCTGACGAAATCGAAGATCTCCTTGTTCAGGGTGGCGCCCGCCTCCAGCATCTTGCGGCCGACCTCGGCCATCGATTCCATGCCGCCGGCGCCCAGGTTGCCGAACTGCGCCAGGTCGAACGGCATCCCCATGTCGGCTTTCTTGCCCGCTTGCGTCATCGTCGGTCTCCCTCGCTACGCTGTTGCCGATCCCGTTCCGCCTCCTCGCGGTCGACTGTACAACCATTAGCCGCCGCCGTCCGCCCCGCGTTGATTCCGGTCAATCCCGCCACGCGGGCCAATCGCTCAGGCCGCGTGCCCGGGTTTGCCGGCCGGGCGGCCCCGGCGATGCTGGACGTAGAGCAGCGCCAGCGCGCAGGAGGCCAGCCGTGCCAGGGTTCCGTCGGCCCGGCTGGTCAGCACGATCGGCACGCGCGCGCCCAGCACGATGCCCGCGGCTTCGGCGCCGGCCAGATAGACCAGCTGCTTGGCCAGCATGTTGCCGGCCTCGAGGTCCGGCACGATCAGGATGTCGGCATCGCCGGCCACGTCGCTGACGATTCCCTTGGCCGCGGCCGCCCGCTTGGAAATCGCGTTGTCGAAGGCGAGCGGGCCGTCGAGCAGGCCGCCGGTGATCTGGCCGCGGTCGGCCATCTTGCACAGCGCGGCTGCCTCGATGGTCGAGCCGACCTTGGCATAGACGGTTTCGACCGCCGACAGGATCGCCACCTTCGGCGCATCGATGCCCAGGGCGTGGGCGAGGTCGATGGCGTTCTGCACGATGTCGCGCTTCTGGTCGAGGTCGGGCGCGACGTTGATCGCGGCGTCGCTGATCAGCAGCGGCTTCGGATAGGACGGCACGTCCATCACGAAGATGTGGCTCATCCGCCGTTCGGTGCGCAGCCCGAGATCGTGGTCGACCACCGCGCCCATCACCTCGTCGGTGTGCAGCGCCCCCTTCATCAGCGCCGCGGCCTTGCCGGCGCGGACCAGCGCCACCGCCTGGGCGGCGGCGGCGTGGCTGTGCGGGGCATCGACGATCTCGACGTCGCCCAGGGTGCGACCGGCCTCCGCCGCCGCCGCCGCGATGCGCGCGCGCGGACCGACCAGCACCGGCACGATCAGCCCTTCGCTCGCCGCCTCCAGCGCGCCGACCAGCGAGGCCTGGTCGCAGGGGTGGACGACCGCGGTGCGGATCGCCGGGCGGTCGCGGGTCGCATCCATCAGCGCGGCGAAGCGGGCGCCGTGCGGGTGCAGTTCGACTTCGGGCACCAGCACGCGCGGGCGGCGCACCTTGTCGGCCGGCGCGATCACCAGTGCCACGCCCTCGATGACTTTGGTGCCGTCCTGGTTGATGCACAGGCAATCCAGCGTCACGTGCCGGTTGGCGGGATCCTTCGCCTTCACCGTCACCCGCACGGTGACGGTGTCGCCCAGCCCGACCGGGTGGCGGAAGTGCAGGCTCTGGTCCAGGTAGATCGTGCCCGGGCCGGGCAGCTCGGTGCCGAGCACGGCGGAGACCAGCGCGCCGCCCCACATGCCGTGCGCCACGACGCGGTGGAACATGTCCGAGCGGGCATATTCCGCGTCCATGTGCGCAGGGTTGACGTCGCCGGACATCGCCGCGAACAGCGCGATGTCGCGCTGGTGCAGCGTGCGGGACAGCTCGGCGGTGTCGCCGACCTGGATCTCGGCGAACGTCCGGTTCTCGATGAACTGCATCCCGCGGTTCCCTGTCAGCATGCGAGCGTCGCCCCGCGATCATGGACCATCGCCGCGACATCGCGGTGACGGTGGACCATCGTCCGGTGCCCGATCAATCCTGCAGCACATAGCTGCCGGGCGCGTCGCCCAGCGGCGGATAGCCGGCCGCGGCCGCGCCCAGCGCGGGCGGCGACACGGCGGCGCCGGAGCGGGCGCCAAGCCAGGCGACCCATTCCGGCCACCACGAACCCTGGTGCACCGGCGTCTCTTCCAGCCAGCGGTCGGGGTCGACATAGTGGCTGTCGTGCTTGTGCGCCAGCACCCGATAGCGCCGGCGCGGATGGCCTGGTTCGGAGACGATGCCGGCATTGTGGCCGCCGCTGGTCAGCACGAAGGCGACCGAGGTGTCGGTCAGCATGTGGATCTTGAACACCGAGCGCCACGGCGCAACGTGGTCCCATTCGGTGCCGACAGCGAACACGTCCTGCTCGATGTCCGGCAGCGCCACCGGCTTGCCGTCGACCGGGAAGCGCCCCTCGGCCAGGTCGTTGTGCAGGAACAGGGTACGCAGATACTCGCTGTGCATCTGATAGGGCATGCGGGTGGCGTCGGCGTTCCAGGCCATCAGGTCGGTCATCGGCACGCGCTCGCCCATCAGGTAGTCGTGGACCATGCGCGACCAGACCAGGTCGTTCGAGCGCAGCATCTGGAAGGCGCCGGCCATCTGGCGGGTGTCGAGGAAGCCCTGCTCCCACATCATGTCCTCGAGGAAGGTGAGCTGGCTTTCGTCGATGAACAGCGTCAGCTCGCCGGCCTCGGTGAAGTCCGTCTGCGCCGCGAACAGGCTGATCGAGCGCAGCCGGTCGTCGCCGTCGCGCGCCATCGCCGCCGCCGCGATCGCAAGCAGCGTGCCGCCCAGGCAATAGCCGGTGGCGTGGACCTTGGCGCCGGGCACGATCGCCGCGATCGCGTCGAGCGCCTCGCCGATGCCCAGCGCGAGATAGTCGGCCATCGCCAGGTTGCGGTCGTCCGGCCCCGGGTTGCGCCACGAGATCATGAACACCGTGAAGCCCTGGCCGACCAGATAACGGACGAGAGAGTTCTCCGGCGACAGGTCGAGGATGTAATATTTCATGATCCAGGCGGGCACGATCAGCACCGGCTCCGGCCGCACCGCATCCGTCGTCGGCGCATATTGGATCAGCTCGACCAGCCGGTTGCGCCACACCACCTTGCCGGGCGAAACCGCGACGTCGCGCCCGACCCGGAACGCGTCGGTGCCGACCGGCCCGCGGCCGGCAATCGCGCGTTCCCAGTCCTCGGCCATGTTCTGCAGGCCGCGCAGCAGGTTCATGCCGCCTTCCTTGCGGGTGCGCTCCAGCACCACCGGGTTGGTCCACGGGAAGTTGGACGGCGAGAACAGGTCCAGGATCTGGCGGGCGGCGAACTCCACCTCGTTCTCGTGCTGGCCGGTGACGCCGCGCACGCCGGTGGTGGCGTTGTGCCACCATTGCTGGGTCAGCAGGAACGACTGCTGGACCAGGTTGAACGGAAAGGCCTGCCACGCCGGGTCGGCGAAACGCCGGTCCTGCGGCAGCGGCTGGACGCAGTCGTCGCAGCGCCCGTGCGCCGCCACCCGGGCGGCGTAGTTGGCATAGCGCCAGCCCTTGCGCATCGCCTTCTCGGCCAGCTGCAGCCGCTTGCCGGGCGCGGTTGCCAGGTGGATCGCCCAGTCCATATAGGCCTCGGCCAGCGCGGCCGGCGACAGCCCGGCGGTGAAGCGCGCAATGGTCGCCCGCACGGAGCGGTCGATGACATCGGATAGCGCGGTGGCCGCATAGGAATCGCGCTCGAACGGTGCGGCGGCAGGGGGCGCCGGCGGGGCCGCGCCCGGTGCCGCCGTGCCTGCCTTCAGGCGCGGACGCCGCCGCGCGGCCGACGGTGTGCGCCGATGCATTTCCATGGCCCGATCCCCGCTGCTGCGGCGGGCGGCCTGTTGTCGCCCGCCTGCCCTGGCATCTGGGCACGGCGCCCGGCCGGCACAACCGCGGCGCGCGGTCGGGACGCGCGTCAGTCGGTCGCGCCGCCGATTCCGCGCAGCCTGGCCCGCAAGACCTCGATCTCGTCGAGCAGGTCCAGCACCAGCGCAGTGGCGTGGGGCGCGATGTCGAGGTCGCGCTGCAGCCGCACCGCGCGCGCCGCCCGCCGCAGCGTCGGCCCGGCGAAGCGCCATTCCGCCTCGCTGCGACCGCTCGGCGCCAGCACGCCCTCGGCCACCAGCGCGCAGATCGTCTCGCGCCCGGTGGCGCAGTAGACGGTCACCTGCTCCAGCGTCAGCGTCGTCCGCTCGTCGACGATCGCCCCGGTCAGCACGTCGGCTTCGCTCCTGCCAGCCATGGCTCAGACCTCCAGATGCCTGCGCGGGTTGAACGGAGCCGCCTCGGCCAGCGCACGATAGGCGGCCCTGGCGGCGTCGCTGTCGGCGGGCGGC
Organism: Alphaproteobacteria bacterium; assembly: GCA_041396705.1. Lineage (NCBI taxonomy): Bacteria > Pseudomonadati > Pseudomonadota > Alphaproteobacteria > Alphaproteobacteria bacterium. The sequence continues at coordinate 17,530 of JAWKYB010000027.1, read as the reverse complement.
AGCGCGATCTGCAGCACCACGAACAAGTCGCCGGGCGGATCGCCGGGAATGCCGCGCCCCTTCAGCCGCAGCCGGCGGCCCTGGCGCGAGCCGGCCGGCACGGCCAGGTCGACCGCGCCCGACGGCGTCGGCGTCTTCACCTTGGCGCCCAGCGCCGCCTCCCATGGCGTCACCGGCAGGTCGAGATAGACGTCGGCGCCTTCGACCCGATAGCGCGCATGCGGGTTGAACGCGACCTCGAGATAGAGATCGCCGGGGGGACCGCCGCCATAGCCCGGATCGCCCTGACCGGCCAGGCGGATCAGCTGGCCCTCGCGCACGCCCTTGGGGATGCGCACGTTCAGCGTCCGCTCCTTCATCCGCACCCGGCCGTCCTCGCCGAGTTCGGCCGCGCGCAAGGTCAGCGCGCGGGTGGCGCCGCCATAGGCATCCTCCAGGTCGATCAGGACGCGGGCCTGATGGTCGCCGCCGCGGGCCTGGAACCCGCCCTGGGTGCCGGCGCGGCCGCGGCTGCCGGCTCGGGCCCGTCCGAACAGCGCCTCGAAGAAGTCGCTGAACTCAGAGGTGTCGGTCTCGGCATAGTGCTCGCGATGCTCGAAGCCGGCGTCCCACCCCGGCGGCGGCCGGAACTGCTGGCCGGCCTGAAAATCGCGGCCCAACTGGTCGTAGGCGGCCCGCTTCTCCGGGTCCTTCAGCGCCTCATAGGCCTCGCTGATTTCCTTGAACCGCTCCTCCGCCCCCGGCTCCTTGCTGATGTCGGGGTGGTACTTGCGGGCCAGCGTGCGATAGGCGCGCTTGATCTCGTCCAGCGGCGCATCCGCCGCGACGCCCAGCGCCTTGTAATAGTCCTTGTACTCCATGCCGCCCTGCCGTTGCGGGTCCACCGAGCACCTAGATAGGCGCAGGCGGCGCGGCGCGCCACCCGGCCGCGTGTCGCAAGGTCGCTGCCGGTGGACCGCGCCGGACGTCGCCGCTAGGTTCGGACGCGACCGACGACGCGAGGAGATGACGGCGATGGATGCAGCCGAACTGCGCGCCTCGACGACCGCCGCGGCTGCGCCCGACGGGCTGGCGCCATGCGTGCGCGCGCTGTGGCACGCGGCCAGGGGCGAGTGGGACCGCGCCCACGAGATCGCCCAGGGCGAGGACGGCAGCGACGGCGCCTGGGTGCACGCCCACCTGCACCGGATCGAGGGCGACCTCGGCAATGCCGGCTACTGGTACCGGCGCGCAGGCAAGCCGGCGGCGACCGGCGGGCTCGATGCGGAGTGGGACGCGATCGCCGCGGCACTGCTGGCCGCCGGCTGAAGGCGCGGTGGTTGCGCCGGCGTCACTGGCGCGCGGCGCCGGCCTGCGCTAACCCTGCGGCGCATCCCAGCAGCCGCCGGACGCCACGATGGCCGACCCCTATGAGCCCGCCCGCCGCAACCGCCTGATCGACATCTTCCGCGGGCTGGCGTTCCTGTTCATCTTCCTGGCCCACACGCCGGGCAACGACTGGAAGCAGTTCATCCCCGGCGCCTGGGGCTTCTCCGACGCGACCGAGGTCTTCGTGTTCGTGTCCGGAATGGCCGCCGGCTTCGCCTTCGTGCCGGCGTTCGGCCGCGCCGGTTTCGGCATCGGCACGCTGCGCATCGCGCGGCGGATGTGGCAGGTCTATCTCGCCCACCTGATGATGTTCTTCGCCATCGCGGCGCTGCTGACCGTCGCCGACCTCACAGCCGGCGGCACCACCCATGTCGACTTCCTCAACCTGCGCCCGTTCTTCGACGACCCGCAGACCAACCTGGTCGGGCTGCTGAGCCTGACCTATGTGCCCAACCTGTTCGACATCCTGCCGATGTACGTGGTGATCCTGGCGCTGGTGCCGCCGCTGGTGGCGCTGGCGCGGCTGCACCCGACGGCGGCGCTCGGGGCCTCTGCCTGCCTCTACGCGGTCGCGGCGATCGGCCGGGTCAACCTGCCGGCGGAGCCGTGGAGCGACCGCGGCTGGTTCTTCGACCCGCTGTGCTGGCAGCTCCTGTTCACCATCGGCATGGCGCTGAGCGCCGGCTGGCTGCCGCGGCCGCGCCTGCCGCGCTGGCTGGCCTGGGCCGCGCTCGGCTTCGTCCTGGTCTCGGTACCGGTCGCCAACTTCGACCTGCGCACCGGCACGCCGCTGCTGGAAGACATCTATGCCGCGCTGGAGCCGGTCGATTCGAAGACCTTCCTCGGCCCGCTGCGCATCCTGCACTTCCTGGCGCTGGCGATCGCGGTGATCGGCCTGGCCGGCCCGCGGCTGGCCGCCACCGGCAACCGGGTCGCCGTCTGGCTGGAGCGCATCGGCCAGCAGTCGCTGATCGTGTTCGTTTCCAGCACCATCCTCGCCCAGGTTGCCGGCGTGCTGATCTTCGAGATCGCCAACACCTGGGCGACCACCCTGGTCGCCACCGTCGCCGGCTTCGTCGCGATCTACGCGGTGGCGCGGCTGGCCGCGCGGACCAAGGCCGCACTGGAACAGGTCACCCTCGCCCGCGCCGCAGCGCGCGGCCAGCTGCCCGCCGCCGCCCCGGCTGAAGTACGTCCTTCGAGACGCCGCCCTGCGGGCGGCTCCTCAGGATGAGGAAGGTCGGGGATGGCATCCGGAGGTTGGAGCAGGTCCGACTGCGGGGCACGGACTCGTCCCTTGCGGCGGTCGTGGCACACAGGAACACGCCTCATCCTGAGGAGGCGTCCGAAAGGACGCCGTCTCGAAGGACGCAACCCTGCCAATCCCCCACGCGGCGCCGTCACCGCCAGCATGACACCGGCACCGGCTGAAGTGCGTCCTTCGAGACGCCGCCCTGCGGGCGGCTCCTCAGCATGAGGATGGTCGGGGACGGCATCCGCCGCGGGGGGCGCTTTCCGCGCACCGGTACCCGCGTCCCGTCTCCGGCAACGCCAACGGCAAACCCGGCAACCCTTATCCTGAGGAGGCGTCCGCCAGGACGCCGTCTCCAAGGACGCACCGCCGTCGATCCAACCTGCCGGCTCACGCCTCGCGGGCAGGCTCGAACCAGACCGGGCAGGCATAGCGGCGGGTGATCTCTTCGCCGGCGGCGATGGCGCGGGCGGCGACCAGGGTGACCAGCCAGCCGAGCTCCGGGTCGCGCTCGGTCAGGGTCAGCGCCGACGGCGCGTCGGCGTGGTTGCACAGGCTGGCCAGGCCGAGCACCACCAGGCCCAGCCGGTCGCCCGCGGGATGGGCGAAGTAGTAGTTGTCGATCGCGGTCGGCGTCACCGCGACCACGTCGGCCTCGCTCAGCTCGATGGTGCAGTCGCACAGGATGACCTCGCCGGCGGCGATCGCCGCGGTGGCATAGACCCCGCGGCCCTTGGCGCCGGCGCGGCGCGGCGCGACCTTGGTCGCCGCCGGCTGGAGCCAGCCGCCGCTCACGATCCCAGCGCCTTGACGAACATCGTCTTGCCGTCGCCGGGCCGGTAGAAGTCCGGCAGTTCGGCCGCCAGCGTGAAGCCGACGGCGCGGTAGAAGGCCCGCGTCGGCGCGTAGGCCGGCGACGACGAGGTGTCGGCATAGACGCGGTGCGCGCCCATGCGCCGCATCGCCGCCTCGCTGCGCTGCATCAGCGCGCGGCCCAGGCCGGTGCCCTGGAATTCCGGTGCCACCGCGATCCAGTAGAGGTCGTGGCTGACCTCCGAGCCCGGAATCAGGCCGTAGCAGGCATAGCCGGCGAGCGTGCCGCCGCGCTCGGCCAGCACGAACTCGTAGCCGGAGGCGCGGCCCTTGGCGACCCGCTCGTCGACCAGTTCCTGGGCGATGTCGACCTCGTCGGCCGAGAACATGCCGGTGGCGGCGACCAGCGCGCGGACGCGCGGCCCGTCGTCGGCGCGCACCGCCTCGCGCCAGGTCAGCGTGTCGGCCTTGGCCGGCCGCTGCTGCACGGGCGTCCCGGCCGGCCGCGCCCGCGTCGACGCCTCGGCCAGGCCGGTGAAGAAGTGGCGGGCATTCACCCCCAGCGTGCGCACCCGATAGCCGCCCTCCTGCACCACCACCGTCGGCAAGCCGGCGCCGCCGATCATCGCGCCGATGCGATGGAAATCGGCGGCGCGGTTGGGCCAGGTGCCGGTCGGGTCGCCGCGGGCGGTGTCGAGGCCGAGCGAGACCACCAGCCAGGCCGGCCGGAACCGCGCGATCCGCTTCAGCGCGGTGTCGAGCGCCTCGCGGTAGAGCGCCGGCGTGATCGTCTCCGGCAGCGGCAGGTTGAGGTTGAAGCCGGCACCCTTGTCGCGCCCGGTCTCGTTGCGGAAACCGGTGAAATAGGGATAGGCGAAGGACGGATGGCCGTGGATCGACACGGTCAGCACGTCGTCGCGGCGATAGAAGATGTCCTGCTGGCCGTTGCCGTGGTGGTAGTCGATGTCGAGCATCGCCACCCGGCCGTAGCCCGACAGATAGTGGGCGGCGACCGCGCCGTTGCAGAAATAGCAGAAGCCGCCGAACGAGCGCCGCTCCGCATGATGGCCCGGCGGGCGCACCAGCGCATAGGCCAGCGGCGCGCCGCGCAGCACCGCGTCGGCCGCCGTCAGCGCGCAGTCGACCGCCTGGCGCGCGGCCGGCCAGACGTTGCGGTTCAGCGGCGTGAAGGTGTCGATGCACCAATAGCCGGCCAGCACCGAGCGTTCCTTCGGCCGCCGCGCCGGATTGCGGATCGGGAAGACATAGGGATAGACCGAGCGCTTCTCCGGCGCCTCGGCGCAGGCGCGCTCGATATAGTCGACCAGCCCCGGGTCGTGCACCGCGCGCAGGTGGCGGTCGGGGAAATGCCGCGGCGCGATGCGCTGGAACAGGCCGGTCTTGTACAGCTCGCCCAGGATGGCGCTGATTCGCACCGGCGCCTCGACATAGCCGCGGTCGCGGACGTGATGGATTTCATGGCCGTTGTTGACGACGACCGGAATCGGCTGGCGCGGCCGGGTCTGCGGCGGCGCCACCGCCTCGGCCTTGTGATAGCGCGCCGGGCGCAGGCCGAAGCCGCCGTCGCGGATCGATCCGACCACGCGCTCGACATAGGCCGGCGGGCACAGCCGGGCGTATTTGCGCTCCAGGATGGCGCGGACGATGCGACGCAGCTGCGGCCCGTCTGGCAGGCCGTGCAGGCCGAGGCCGTCGAACACCAGGAACGGCATGTCGGTGTCGCCCGGCTGCAGCGGCAACTGGTAGTCGGTGCCGACGATCGGCAGCGCGCCATAGCGCTCGTAGAAGCGCAGCCGGGCGACGTTCTGCCGGCGCACCGCCGGATCCGGGCTGGCCTGCGGATCGTCCGGCAGACACTCGAAATAGAGCCCGCGGACGCCCAGCGCCGCCGCCTCGTCGCGCACGCGGTCGTACAGCGCGCCGCCGATGCCCGAGCCGGCGCGGCTGCCCGGCGCGACGGTGATCACGTCGAGATAGGCGAAGGCGAGGTCCGGGTCGTGCAGCAGCAGCGCCGCAGCCTTGACGTGGCCGCGCGCGTCCTCCGCCACGAACAGCGCGGCGACGAAGCGATGCCGGAACGGATTGGCAAGCTGGTCGGGCAGCTTGTCGATCTCGTCCGCCGGCATGCCGGGGAACTGGGCGCGGACGATGGCGACGGCCTCGTCCACGGCCGCCGCGTTGGCCGGCGCCCGGGCATCGGTGATCTTGCGGATTCTCAGCATCTCAGGCCGCGGCCCGGTGCGCCCCCAGCGCGGCGTCGACGATGGCGCCGATCAGGGCGTCGAAGCCCAGGCCCGATTCCGCCGCCGCGGCGACGAAGCCGGCGTCGGGCGCCAGGCAGGGATTGACGTTGACCTCCAGCAGCCACAGTCGGCCGTCTTCATCGACCCGGAAGTCGACGCGGGCATAGCCGGCGACCTCGAACAGCGTCCAGGCGTCGCAGGCCAGCGCCCGCAGCCGGTCGAGCAAGGCCGCATCCGCCGCGGCGAAGTCGAACCGGCGCGGCGTGTTCTCGTAGGCGAACGAGCCCGCCGCCCATTTCGCCTCGTAGTCGACGATGCGCGGGCGGCCGGGCGGAAAGGCATCGAAGCGGATCTCGGCCGGCGGCAGCACCCGCGGCCCGTCGGCGCCCTCGAGCAGCGACAGGTTGAACTCGCGGCCGTCGACAAAGGCCTCGGCGAAAAACCGGCCGCCGTGGCGGGCGGCGCGGTCGCGGACGACGCGGCCTGCCTTCGCCGCCGGCACCACCGAGTACGCGTCGATGCCGAGCGAGGCGTGCTCGGTCTCCGACTTGACGATCGCCTGCGCACCAGCCGGCAGGCCGGCGCCGTCGCGCGACCACGCCGGCGTCGGCAGGCCCGCCGCCGCCATCAGCCGCTTGGCCGTCACCTTCGACAGGGTCAGGCGGTGCGCCTCGCCGCCGGCGCCGGTGAACGGCAGGCCGAGATGCTCCAGCGCCGACGGCACCAGCTGGGCCAGCGCGCAATCGCCGTCCAGCGCCTCGACCAGGTTGAACACCGCCGCGGGACGCTGCGCAGCGAGGCGCCGCAGCGCGCCCAGGTCGAGGTCGACCCGGACCACCGCGCTGCGCCGGCCGAGCCGCTCGAGCGCCGCCGCCACCGCCTCGGCCGTCGCCAGCGTGTCCGCCTCGTCCGGCCGGTCGAGCGCGGCGCCGTGGATGACGGGGATGTAGGGGCGGTTCGCGGTCATCGGACGCCTATGCCGCCGCCGGCACCGGGCGCCCTGCGCCCTGCGCCCTTCGAGACGGCGTCCTGCGGACGCCTCCTCAGGACGAGGGCTTCGGTGCGGTCGCGACGCCCGAATACCCGGTAGCGTCGACCCTTCGCGCACGTTCCCGATCGGTGGCTGCCGTCCCCCTTTGCCCCTCATCCCGAGGAGCCGCCCCGAGGGCGGCCTCTCGAAGGACGCACGATGCCGACGGCGGCGCGGTCACGCGGCGGTGCGGCGGGCAGGCGCCAGGCGCAGGCGCGTGCCGGCCGCCTCCATGATCGCGGCGATCAGGGCGTCGTAGGCCATGCCGGCCTGGCCGGCGAGGATCGGCAGGTCGGAATGGGTCGGGTGCATGCCGGGCAGCGTGTTGACCTCGAGGAACTGCGGCACGCCGGCGGCGTCCGAACGCATGTCGATCCGCGCCGCGTCGCGGCAGTCGAGCGCGCGATAGGCCGCCAGCGCCGACGCGCCGGCGGCACGCGCCTCGGCATCGTCGGCCAGCGCATAGGTCACGCGGCTCTCGCACAGCTCCTTGTTCTCATAGGTGTAGACCTCGGCCTCGGCGCCCTCGCGCAGCAGGATCTCCAGCACCCCGATCACGCGGGCGGCCGCGCCATTGCCGACGATGCCGACCGTGAACTCGCGCCCCGGCAGGAAGGTCTCGGCGATCGCCGGCTGGGCGAAGCGGTCGCGCAGCGCACGGGCGACGCGGGCCAGCGCCTTCGCGCCCGTCACCTTCGACGCCGCGGTGCAGCCCTTGCCGGTGCCCTCGGCGACCGGCTTGACGAACAGCGGGTACGGCAGCGCGCAGGCGCGCGCGTCGTTGTCGTCCGCGATCAGCGCGAACGGCGCCGTCGGCACCCCGGCGTCGCGCACCAGCCGCTTGGCCACCGCCTTGTCCAGCCCCGCCGCCTGGGTCAGCGGGTCGGAGAAGGTGTAGGGCACGCCGAACGCCTCCAGCAGCGCCGGCACCTGCGCCTCGCGCGAGCGGCCGTGCACGCCCTCGGCGATGTTGAACACCAGGTCCCAGCGGTCGCCGGCGACCAGCCGCTGCGCCAGGGCGCGGACATGGCCGATGCGGACCACGGCATGGCCGAGACCGACGAGCGCCGCCTCGATCGCCGCGATCGTTTCCGGCGAATCGAATTCGGCGAGCTGTTCCTCGCTAAAGCCGCAGCAGCCGCGATAGTCGTCGCGCAGGTCGTAGGTCAGGCCGACGCGCATGGGACCGCCTCCGCACCGGCGCGATCCGCACCGATGGTGCCGCCCGGGTCGGGATAGCGGTAGATGCCGCCCTCGAAATTGCGCAGCAGCAGGTCGTCGCCGTCGCGCCCGACGATATAGTCCGGCAGCAGCGGGATCTTGCCGCCGCCACCGGGCGCATCGATCACGTACTGCGGCACCGCATAGCCGGTGGTGTGGCCGCGCAGGCCCTCGATGATCTCGATGCCCTTGGCCACCGGCGTGCGGAAATGCGCCGAGCCGGTGATCGGATCGCACTGGTAGAGGTAGTAGGGCTTCACCCGGCGCATCAGCAGCCCGTGCATCATCGTCTTCATCGTCTCGACGTCGTCGTTGATGCCTTTCAGCAGCACCGACTGGCTGCCCAGCGGGATGCCGGCGTCGGCCAGCCGCGCATAGGCCTCGGTCACCTCCGGCGTCAGCTCGCGCGGATGGGTGACGTGGATGCTCATCCACAGCGGATGGTGTTTGCGCAGCACGCGCACCAGCGCGCGGGTCACCCGCATCGGCAGCACCGTCGGCACCTTGGTGCCGAGGCGGACGAACTCGACATGCCGGATCGCGCGCAGGCGGCCGAGCAGGTAGTCGAGCTTCTCGTCGGCGATGGTCAGCGGGTCGCCGCCGGAAATCAGCACGTCGCGCACCTCGCTGTGCGCTTCGATATAGGCCAGCGCCTGCTCCCACTGGCGGGTGGAGAACTGGTAGTCGCCGCCGGCCTCGCCGACCATGCGCGAGCGGGTGCAGTAGCGGCAGTAGGTCGAGCAGAATCCGGTCGACAGGAACAGCACCCGGTCGGGATAACGATGCACCAGCCCCGGGGCGGCGGAATCGTGGTCCTCGCCCAGCGGGTCGTCGGCCTCGCCGGGGGTGCGCAGATATTCCTGGCCGACCGGGATGTGGGTGCGGCGCAGCGCCTCGGCCGGATCGTCCGGGCTCATCAGGCTGGCGTAGTAGGGCGTGATGCCGACCGGCAGCGAGCCCTTGTGGGCCGCCACCGCCGCGCGCTCGTCGGCGCTCAGCGCGAACACCCGCTCCAGCTGGGCGAGCGAGCGGATGCGGTGGCGCAGCTGCCAGCGCCAGTCGTTCCACTCCGCATGGGTGGCTTCCGGGAAATGGCGGCGGCGGAAGGCGCGGCTATCGGGACTGATCGGGAACGGCTCGGTCCGGCGCACCGGGCGCATGGTCAGCACGGGCACGATCGGCGCCGGATCGGACGGGATCGGCGGGTTCAGCAGGCTGGCGATGATCGGTTGGGAGAGGGAGAGATTCGTTGCGGAGCCGCAACTCGGAGGCTCCGCCGGAGCCGCCTGAAGATCGTCCATAATATGGATAATCCATGCCGCTGCGGGCGATCGTCGCGCGACCATCGTCGATTCTGTCACCGCGCCGCAGTCGCCTCCAGATTGTTCACTTCAACCGCCTTTGCAAGGGGCATTTTTTGGGCCGAAAGCGGTTTTTCGATGGAACCTTTTCGCGGTCCGCCGGGGCCGCGCGCAACAGGCCCGGAAAGCGCAGGATTCCCGCGATCCGGCGGCGGGGTTGATCTGCATCAACGACCGCAAGCGCAGTGTCGAATTGACTGAATTTAAGGCTGGCATGCGCGCGCTTCCGCGGCGCGGTGCCGAACCGGGACCGGGGGCCCAGCGCGACGATGCCGATGGAACCGAGCGACAAGAAGACCCACGTCAACTTCTGGTACTTCGTCGCAGCGCTCGGGCTGATCCTGGTGCTGCAACAGTGCTGGCAGGCCAGCCAGCAGGTCGAGACCATTCCCTACAGCGAGTTCCAGCGGCTGCTGCGCGAAGGCCAGATCGCCGAGATCGCCATCGCCGACACCAACATCCGCGGCCAGCTGCGAAGCCCGCTGCCGAACGGCCAGCAGTTCATCTACACCGTCCGCGTCGATCCCGACTTCGCCAACGACCTGGAGCAGTACGACGTCAAGTTCACCGGCGTGGTCGAAAGCAACGTCATCGGCACCGTCCTGTCCTGGGTACTGCCGGCACTGATATTCGTCGGCATCTGGATGTTCTTCATCCGCCGCTTCGCCCAGAACCAGGGCCTGGGCGGCTTCATGCAGATCGGCAAGAGCCGCGCCAAGGTCGCGGTCGAGAAGGACATCAAGGTCACCTTCGACGACGTCGCCGGCGTCGACGAGGCCAAGGAGGAGCTGCGCGAGGTGGTGCAGTTCCTGAAGGACCCGCGCGGCTACGGCCGGCTGGGCGCGCGCATTCCCAAGGGCGTGCTGCTGGTCGGCCCGCCCGGCACCGGCAAGACGCTGCTGGCCCGCGCGGTCGCCGGCGAGGCCGGGGTGTCGTTCTTCTCGATCAACGGCTCCGAGTTCGTCGAGATGTTCGTCGGCGTCGGTGCCGCGCGGGTGCGCGACCTGTTCGACCAGGCCCGCAAGAGCGCGCCGTGCATCATCTTCATCGACGAGCTCGACGCGCTCGGCCGCGCCCGCGGCGTCGGCCCGGTCTCCGGCGGCGCCGACGAGAAGGAGCAGACGCTGAACCAGCTGCTGGCCGAGCTGGACGGCTTCGACCCGTCGACCGGCGTGGTGCTGCTGGCCGCCACCAACCGGCCGGAGATCCTGGACCCCGCCCTGCTGCGCGCCGGCCGCTTCGACCGCCAGATCCTGGTCGACCGGCCGGACAAGACCGGGCGGATCCAGATCCTGAAGGTGCACATCAAGAAGGTGACGCTGGGCGGCGACGTCAACATCGAGCAGCTCGCCGCGCTGACCGCGGGCTTCAGCGGCGCCGACCTCGCCAACCTGGTCAACGAGGCGGCGATCCTGGCCACGCGCCGGCGCGGCCGCGACGTGACGATGGACGACTTCAACCGCGCGATCGAGCGCATCGTCGCCGGGCTGGAGAAGAAGAGCCGGCTGCTGAACCCGCACGAGCGCGAGGTGGTGGCCTATCACGAGACCGGCCACGCGCTGGTGACGCTGGCGCTGCCGGGCACCGAGACCGTGCACAAGGTCTCGATCATCCCGCGCGGCATCGGCTCGCTCGGCTACAACATCCAGCGGCCGACCGAGGACCGCTATCTGATGACCCGGCGCGAGCTGGAAAACAAGATGGCGAAGCTGCTGGCCGGCCGCGCGGCCGAGATGCTGAAGTTCGGCGAGCTGTCGACCGGCGCGGCCGACGACCTGGACAAGGCCACCGACATCGCGCGCAGCATGGTGATGCGCTACGGCATGGACCCGGCGCTCGGCCAGGCGGTCTATGCGCAGGAGCGCACCATGTTCCTGGGCGACGTCGGCATCCCCAGGCCGGAGACCCGCACCTACAGCGAGCGCTCGGCCTGGCGCATCGACGAGGCGGTGCGCAAGCTGGTCGAGGACGCCTACGACCGCGCCACCGCGATCCTGGAGCGCAACCGGGCGATGCTGGACGAGACCGCGGCCCGGCTGCTGGAAAAGGAGACCCTGACCGGCGAGGAGCTGCCGACCCCGATCGGCGAGGCCAACGGCGGCCGCCCGGCGATCGCCGCGGCGACGGCGCTTTAGCGGCGCGGGACCGGCGGCGATGGGCGACAGCGCGGTCAGGATCATCCGCAAGCCGGCGCACCCGGGCGTGGCGCCGAACCTGGCCGACTACGCGTCGGCCTGCGCCGCCTTCAGCTGGGATGCGGTGCGGGCGGAGTTGGACGGCCTGCCGGGCGGCGGCCTCAACATCGCCCACGAGGCGGTCGACCGCCACCTCGCCACCGACCGGCGCGACCGGCTGGCGCTGCGCTGGATCGCGCGCGACGGCGCGGTGCGGGACTACAGCTATGCCGATCTCGCCGCCGGCGTGGCCCGTTTCGCCAATGTCCTGCGCGGGCTGGGCGTCGCGCCGGGCGAGCGGGTGTTCTCGCTGCTCGGCCGCGTGCCCGAGCTCTATTTCGCCGCGCTCGGCACGCTGAAGGCCGGCTGCGTCTACTCGCCGCTGTTCGCCGCCTTCGGCCCGGAACCGGTGCAGTCGCGCATGACCATCGGCGACGCCCGCGTGCTGGTGACCACGGCGTCGTTCTACCAGCGCAAGGTGGCGCCCTGGCGCGCCGCGCTGCCCGGCCTCGCCCACGTGCTGCTGGTCGACGTCGACGCCCAGGCCGCCCCGGCCGGCACCGCCAGCCTGGCGGCGCTGATGGCCGCCGCGTCGCCGCAGGCGGACACGGCGGCGACCGGGTCCGACGACATGGCGCTGCTGCATTTCACCAGCGGCACCACCGGCCGGCCGAAGGGCGCCATCCACGTGCACGGCGCGGTGGCGATGCACAAGGCGACCGGCCGCACCGCGCTGGACCTGCATCCCGACGACGTCTTCTGGTGCACCGCAGACCCGGGCTGGGTCACCGGCACCTCCTACGGCATCATCGCGCCGCTGGCCAACGGCGTGACCATGCTGGTCGACCAGGGCGAGTTCGACGCCGAGCGCTGGTACCGGCAGCTGCAGGACCACGCGGTCACCGTCTGGTACACCGCGCCGACCGCGATCCGGATGCTGATGAAGGCCGGCGACGACCTGGTCGGCCGCTTCGACCTGTCCCGGCTGCGCTTCCTGTCCAGCGTCGGCGAGCCGCTGAACCCGGAGGCGGTGGTGTGGAGCGACCGCGTGTTCGGCCGGCCGTTCCACGACAACTGGTGGCAGACCGAGACCGGCGGCATCATGATCGCCAACTATGCGGCGATGGACATCAAGCCCGGTTCGATGGGCATGCCGCTGCCCGGCACCGAGGCCGGGATCGTCGAGCGCGGCGACGGCGGCCACGTGCGCCCGGTCGACAAGCCGATGGCAATGGGCGAACTGGCGCTGCGGCCCGGCTGGCCGTCGATGTTCCGCGGCTACCTGAACGAGGACGAACGCTACCGCAAGTGTTTCGCCGACGGCTGGTACCTCAGCGGCGACCTGGCGATGCGCGATTCCGACGGCTACTACTGGTTCGTCGGCCGCGCCGACGACGTGATCAAGTCGGCCGGCCACCTGATCGGGCCGTTCGAGGTGGAAAGCGCGCTGGTCGAGCACCCGGCAGTGGCCGAGGCCGCGGTGATCGGCATCCCGGACGAACACATGGGCGAGATGGTCAAGGCCTTCGTCGCGCTGAAGCCCGGCTTCGCGCCCGACGAGGCGCTGCGCAAGGACCTGCTCGGCCATGCGCGCAAGGCGCTGGGCCCGGCGGTGGCGCCGCGGCAGATCGACTTCCGCGCCAACCTGCCGAAGACCCGCAGCGGCAAGATCATGCGCCGGCTGCTGAAGGCGCGCGAGCTCGGCCTGCCCGAGGGCGACATCTCGACCCTGGAGAGCGACGAGCGATGAGCGCCGGCAAGACGCACCTGACCCGCGCCCACGCGCTGCACCTGCTGCGCGAGATGCTGCGCATCCGCCACTTCGAGGAGAAGTGCGCCGAGCTCTATACCCAGGAGAAGATCCGCGGCTTTCTGCACCTCTACATCGGCGAGGAGGCCAATGCCGTCGGCGTGATGCAGGCGCTGGCGCCGGAGGATGCCGTCGTCGCCACCTATCGCGAGCACGGCCACGCGCTGGCCCGCGGCATCGCGATGGGGCCGGTGATGGCCGAGATGTACGGCAAGCAGGAAGGCTGCAGCCGCGGCCGCGGCGGCTCGATGCACATCTTCGATGCCGCCACCCGCTTCTACGGCGGCAACGCCATCGTCGGCGGCGGCCTGCCGCTGGCGGTCGGGCTGGGTCTGGCCGACCGGATGCAGGGCCGCACCGCCGTCACCGCCTGCTTCTTCGGCGAGGGCGCGGTCGCCGAGGGCGAGTTCCACGAGAGCATGAACCTGGCCGCGCTGTGGCGGCTGCCGGTGCTGTTCGTCTGCGAGAACAACCTCTACGCCATGGGCACCGCGCTGGAGCGTTCGGAATCCCAGACCGACATCGCGGCCAAGGCGGCCGCCTACAGGATCCCGTCGGCCAGCGTCGACGGCATGGACGTGGTGGCGGTCGAGGTCGCCGCCCGCCGCGCGGTGGCGCAGATCCGCGAAACCGGCGCGCCCCATTTCCTGGAATGCAAGACCTACCGCTTCCGGGCGCATTCGATGTTCGACGCCCAGCTCTATCGCGACAAGGCCGAGGTCGAGGACTGGAAGCGGCACGGGCCGATCCTGCGTTTCCAGGGCTGGCTGCAGCAGGCCGGCCTGCTGCACGACGCGGACGTCGCCGCGATGGAGCGCGAGATCGCGGCCGAGATTGCCGACGCGGTCGCCTTTGCCGAAGCCGGAACCTGGGAGCCGGTCGCCGAGCTCTTGCGCGATGTCGGCGGCGAAGGCGCGGGCGCGGGAGCGGGCCGGTGAGCGCGGCGGTCGAGACCACCTATCGCGAGGCGGTGAAGCAGGCGATCCGCGCGGCCATCGCCGGCGACCCGCGCGTGTTCCTGATGGGCGAGGACGTCGGCCGCTACGGCGGCTGCTATGCGGTCAGCAAGGGCCTGATCGACGAGTTCGGGCCGGAGCGCATCCGCGACACGCCGCTGTCGGAATCCGGCTTCACCGGCGCCGGCATCGGCGCGGCGCTGGGCGGCATGCGGCCGATCGTCGAACTGATGACGGTGAATTTCAGCCTGCTCGCGCTCGACCAGATCCTCAACAACGCCGCCACCCTGCGCCACATGTCGGGCGGTCAGTTCGCCGTGCCGCTGGTGATCCGCATGGCGACCGGCGCCGGCCGCCAGCTCGCCGCCCAGCATTCGCACAGCCTGGAGGGCTGGTACGCCCACATTCCCGGCATCCGCGTGCTGGCGCCGGCTACGCTGGAGGATGCGCGCGGCATGCTGGCCACCGCGCTGGCCGACCCCGACCCGGTGCTGATCTTCGAGAACGTCACCCTGTACAACCGCAGCGGCATGCTGGCCGCCGACGCCGGCGCGGTCGACATCGACAAGGCGGCGGTGCGCCGGCCCGGCCGCGACGTCAGCCTGATCACCTATGGCGGGTCGCTGTTCAAGACGCTGGAGGCGGCGGAGACGCTGGCGGCCGACGGCATCGAGGCCGAGGTGATCGACCTGCGCAGCCTGCGCCCGCTGGACGACGCCACCATCCTCGGCTCGGTGACGACGACGCGCCGCGCGGTGATCGTCGACGAGGGCTGGCGCACCGGCAGCCTGGCAGCGGAGATCACCGCCCGCATCGTCGAAGGCGCTTTCTGGGAGCTGGACGGACCGGTGGCCCGCGTCTGCAGCGAGGAGGTGCCGATCCCCTATCCCAAGCACCTGGAGGATGCCGCGATTCCGCAGGCGCCGAAGATCGTCGCGGCGGTGCGCCGGCTGCTGGGCCGCACCGAACCGCGATGAGCCAGTTCTGCATGCCGTCGCTGGGCGCCGACATGGAGTCGGGCACGCTGGTCGAGTGGCTGAAGCAGCCCGGCGACCGGCTTGCCCCCGGCGACATCATCGCGGTGGTCGAGACCGACAAGGGCGCGATCGAGATCGAGGTGTTCGAGCGCGGCACGCTGACCGAGCAACTGCTGCAGCCCGGCGCGACCGTGCCGGTGGGCACGCCGATGGCGATGATCGACGGCGGCGCCCCGCCCGTCGCGGCGCCGCGGCCGGCCGCCCGGCCGGCGCAAGCGCCACCCGCAGCGGTGCCGGCGGCCGCGCCCGCCGCCGCTGCGCCGGCACCGGTGGCGGCCGAAACCGGCGGCGGGCGGCTGCGCGTCTCGCCGGCCGCGCGCCGGCTGGCGGCGGAGCGCGGCGTCGCGCTGGAGCGGCTGCACGGCAGCGGCCCCGACGGCGCCGTCGTCAGCGCCGACGTGCTGGCCGCTGCGTCCGCCGCACCGCCCACGCCGACCCAGCCGGCGCCCGCGCCGAGCCGCGGGTTGGACATGGCGGCGATGCGCCGCGCGATCGGCGCCGCGATGGCGCGGTCGATGCGCGAGATCCCGCACTATTACCTCAGCCACCGCGTCGAGGTCGGCGCCGCCGAGGCATGGCTGGCCGCCACCAACGCGCAGCGGCAGCCGGCCGACCGGCTGCTGATGGGCACGCTGTTCGTCAAGGCGGCCGCGCTGGCGCTGAAAAAGTACCCGGAGTTCAATGGCACCTACGAGGACGGCACGTTCCGGCCGGCCGCCGCCGTCCATCTCGGGCTGGCCATCGCGGTGCGCGGCGGCGGGCTGATCGCGCCGGCGATCCACGGCGCCGACGGCCGCGACCTCAACGACCTGATGGCCGGCATGCGCGACCTGGTGGCGCGCGCCCGCAGCGGCGGGCTGCGCTCGTCGGAGCTGTCGGACGGCACCGCCACCCTGTCCAGCCTGGGCGACCGCGGCGTCGATCTGCTCTACGGCGTGATCTATCCGCCGCAGGTGGCGCTGATCGGCGTCGGCAAGGTCGCGCGCCGGCCCTGGGTGGTGGACGACGCGGTGGTGCCGCGGCCGGTGGTGGCCTGGACGCTGGCCGCCGACCACCGGGTCAGCGACGGCCACCGCGGCGCGCTGCTGCTCGCCGAGATCGAACGCCTGCTGCAACAACCGGAGGCGCTATGACCACCCCGCAGCCGATGACCGCGGACCGGATCCGCGCCGCATTCCTGGCCGAGCTGGCGACGATCGCGCCCGACATCGACACCGATGCGCTCGACCCCGCCGTCGACCTGCGCGAGCAGGCCGACCTGGATTCGATGGATTTCCTCAACCTGACCATCGCGCTGAACCAGCGCCTGCGCATCGACATCCCGGAATCCGACACCGCCGCGCTGACCACCATCGACGGCGCGGTCGCCTTCATCGCCAGGCAGCTGGGCGGATAGCGGGCCGGCCGCCGCCGGCTCAGTCGTCGGAGTAGAACGCGCGCAGCGGCACGTTGTGCTCCGCGCGGATCGAGTTCTCGCAGATCGCGACGTTGGCATAGCCGTTCAGGCCGACGGTGAAGTGTTCCTCGTCCATCCGCTCGGTCTTGGCGACGCCGTTCAGGTTGTGCCAGGCGTGGACCAGCTCGTGGGCAAGCCCGATGAAGTTGGGGCGGACGCCGTCGGGCGTGTTGATGGTGTTGTGGTTGTACTTGACCATCGAGACGCAGCCGTTGCCGTTGCAGGCGTCGTCCTCGTTGCCGCGCTTGGCCAGGTTGCCGCCGCCGATCATGGTCACGCCCTTGACCTCCTGCACGGTCATGTCCGGGCGCATGATGCACACCTTGTAGCCGAACTTGGCCTGGCCCTCGGCCTTGATCTTGTCGAGCAGGCTCTTGCCGACCGGCTTGCTGTAGATCGTGGTCAGCGCCTCCTTGACCATGGTCGGGAACATCGGGCTCTGGTCGGTGTCGACGCGCACCTTGATGTGCTCGAAACCGGTGTCGTGCATGGTTGCCGGCATGGGCTCAGTCCTTTGCGATTGCTACCTGCGGGCGAAGGCCGCGGCGGGGAGGGTCGCCATGTCCCGGCCGGGCGGGCGGCCCGGCGGGATGCCGCGCAGTCTGATGCCGGGGCCGTTAAGATTCGGTCGACGCGCCGCCCGGGCGGCGGCTCAGACGTGGTGGCGCGGGATCGACAGCGTCCACTGGCGGTGGGCGAACGGGGCCTCGCCCTCGAAAGCCTCGAGCTCGGCGGAGAACTGGAACATGGTCGCCGTCGCGGACAGCCGGGTGCGGCAGGCGACGCGC
>JAWKYB010000026.1 GCA_041396705.1 Alphaproteobacteria bacterium | reverse complement strand
CCAGCCCGCGGGTCAGCAGCCTGCGCGGCGCCTTCGGGTCCAGCGTCGGGTGCAGCAGCTGGTCGAGCGACTCCGGCGCCACCCTCCGCACGGCCTCGTCGCGGCCGATCAGCCCCTCGTCGGCCATGTCGACGGCGATGCGGACCGCGGCGGCGGCCGAGCGCTTGCCGGTGCGGGTCTGCAGGATGTAGAGCCGGCCGCGCTCGACCGTGAACTCGACGTCCTGCATGTCGCGATAGTGCCGCTCCAGCCGCCCCAGCGTGCGCGACAGCGCGGCGAACAGCGGCGGGTCGGCCTCCTCCATCGCCGAGACGGCGGTGTGGGTGGCGGCCTTGGCGGCGATGGTGATCGGATGCGGGGTGCGGATGCCGGCGACCACGTCCTCGCCCTGGGCGTTGACCAGATACTCGCCGAACACGGCGTTGGCGCCGGTCGACGGGTCGCGGGTGAAGGCGACGCCGGTACAGCAGTCGTCGCCCATATTGCCGAACACCATCGCCTGCACGTTGACGGCGGTGCCCCAGTCCTCGGGAATGTCGTGCAGCCGGCGGTATTCGCGGGCGCGGGCGTTCGACCAGCTGTTGAACACCGCGTCGATAGCGCCCCACAGCTGGTCCTCGGGCCGGCTCGGGAACGGCTTGCCGGTCTCCGCCTCGACCCGCTGCTTGAACCGCGCGACCAGGGCGCGCCAGTCGTCGGCGCCGAGGTCGGTGTCGAGGATCAGCCCGCGTTCCTCCTTGTGGATCTCGATCGCCTCCTCGAAGCCCTCGTGGGCGAGGCCGAGCACCACGTTGGCGTACATCTGCACGAACCGGCGGTAGCTGTCCCAGGCGAAGCGCTCGCCGCCGCCGGCGGCCAGCCCCGCCACCGTGTCGTCGTTGAGGCCGAGGTTGAGCACGGTGTCCATCATGCCCGGCATCGAGGCGCGGGCGCCGGAGCGCACCGAGATCAGCAGCGGGTCGGCCGGGTCGCCGAAGCGCCGGCCGATGCGGGCCTGCAGCGCCTCCAGCGCGGCGGCGACCTGCGCGCGCAGGCCGTCGGGATGGCGGCCGTGGGCGAAGACATGGTTGCAGGCCTCGGTGGTGATGGTGAAGCCGGGCGGCACCGGCAGGCCCAGCCGGCTCATCTCCGCCAGGTTGGCGCCCTTGCCGCCGAGCAGCGCCTTCATCTGCGCGTCGCCGTCGGCCGCCCCGCCGCCGAAGGCAAAGACCCATTTCGTCATCGCCGCACCATCAAGCTGCCTCACGCGCGTCATTTCGCATGTGCGAGATGCGGGGGCAACCGGGGAATGGCGCGCGAAACGACGCGTCGCAGCGGAATGCGGCGCGAAGGCCGGGCAGCCCCCGGGACCGGCCCGGGGGCGACGCGGGTTGTACGGCTCGAGGCGGGGGCCGGAACGCCGCCCGCGGCGGCTCAGTCGCCGAGCCTGCCCATGGCGATGGCGGTGTCGGACATGCGGGTGGAGAAGCCCCACTCGTTGTCGTACCAGCTGACCACGCGCACGAAGGTCTCCTCCATCACCGTGGTCTGGGTCAGGTCGAAGGTGGAGCTGGCCGGGTTGTGGTTGAAGTCGGTGGACACCAGCTCTTCCTCGCTGGTTTCCAGGATGCCGGCCAGCCGGCCGCCGGCCGCCTGCTTGATCGCGCCGTTGACCTCGTCGACGCTGGTCGCGCGGCGGGCGTCGAACTTGAAGTCGACCACCGAAACGTTGGGCGTCGGCACCCGGATCGAGCTGCCGTCCAGCTTGCCCTTCAGCTCCGGCAGCACCAGGCCGACGGCGCGGGCCGCGCCGGTGGTGGTCGGGATCATCGACAGGGCGGCGGCGCGGGCCCGGCGCAGGTCCTTGTGCAGCGTGTCCAGCACCGGCTGGTCGCCGGTGTAGCTGTGGATGGTGGTCATGAAGCCGCGCTCGATGCCGATCGCCTGGTGCAGCACGTGGGCGACCGGGGCCAGGCAGTTGGTGGTGCACGAGGCATTGGAGACCACGCGATGGGCGGCATCGAGCTGGTCGTCGTTGACGCCGTAGACCACGGTCAGGTCGGCGCCGGTGGCCGGGGCGGAAACCAGCACCCGCTTGGCGCCGGCGTCCAGGTGCATCGCCGCCTTGTCGCGCGCGGTGAAGATGCCGGTGCACTCCATCACCACGTCGACGCCCAGCACGCCCCAGGGCAGCTTGGACGGGTCGCGCTCGGCGGTCACCTTGATCTGGCCCTTGCCCAGGTCCATCCAGTCCGGCCCGTGGGTCACCCGGCCGGGATAGCGGCCATGGACGGAATCGTATTTCAGCAGATGGGCGTTGGTCTCGACCGAACCCAGGTCGTTGATGCCGACGAACTCGATGTCGTCGCGCCCGTATTCGAACGCGGAGCGCAACACCAGCCGCCCGATGCGGCCGAAGCCGTTGATCGCGACGCGAACAGCCATCTCAATCCTCCATTCCGTTGCCGGCGCGGTCGGCCACGCACCGTGCCCGCCTGTAATATGCAACCCGTGTCAATTCGGCCATGGCCGGCCGATCACTTCTTCGCGGCGGCCAGCCGTTCCCGTGCCGCGGCCGCCACCGCCTCGGCGGTGATGCCGAAATGCGGGAACAGCGCCTCGATCGGGCCGGACGCGCCGAAGCCGGTCATGCCGACGGTGGCGCCGTTGGCGCCGACGATGTCGTCCCAGCCCGTCATCAGCGCGGCCTCGACCGCGACGCGGACGCCGCCGGCCGGGCCCAGGATATCGGCGCGGTAGTGGGCGTCCTGGCGGCGGAAGATCTCCAGGCACGGCGCCGACGCCACCGCGACCTTGCGGCCGTCCGCGGCCAGCAGGTCGGCCGCGGCCAGCGCCAGTTCGACCTCCGAGCCGCTGGCGATCAGGGTGACGTCGCGGCCGTGGCCGGGATCGCGCACCAGATAGGCGCCGCGGGCGCAGCGGTTGGTGCTGTCGGCGTCGTCGCGCAGCGCCGGCAGGCCCTGGCGGGTCAGCGCCAGCACCGAGGGCCCGTCCTTGCGGGCCAGCGCCAGCGCCCAGCACTCCAGCGTCTCCATCGCGTCGGCGGGGCGGAACACGTCGAGGTTTGGAATGGCGCGCAGCGCGGCCAGATGCTCGACCGGCTGGTGGGTCGGGCCGTCCTCGCCGAGGCCGATGGAATCGTGGGTCAGCACCTGGATGGCGCGGATGCCCATCAGCGCCGCCAGCCGCAGCGACGGGCGCATGTAGTCGCTGAACACCAGGAAGGTGCCGCCATAGGGGATCAGCCCGCCATGCAGGGCGATGCCGTTGACCGCGGCGGCCATGCCGTGCTCGCGCACGCCGTAGAACACATAGCCGCCGTGCCAGTCGCCGGCCTTGACCGGGTCCATGGCGAAGGCCTTGGTGCGGGTGTTGTTGGAGCCGGTCAGGTCGGCCGAGCCGCCGATCAGCTCCGGCAGCACCGGCGCCAGCGCCTCCAGCGCCTGCTGCGAGGCGACCCGGGTGGCCAGCTTCGGCATCTTTTCGGCCAGCGCGACCTTGGCGGCGTGGACCGCGTGGCCGACCGTGTCGGGCAGGTCGCCGCGGAAGCGGCGCTCGAACTCGGCGCGGACGGGACCGATCGCCTGCTCCAGCCGCCCGGCCCAGGCGGCGCGGGCCGCGGCGCCGCGCTTCGCGGTCGCCCGCCAGGCGTCGAGGATGCGGTCCGGCACCTCGAACGGCGGATAGGGCCAGCCCAGCGTCTTGCGGGTCCTGGCGATCGCCTCGTCGCCCAGCGCCTTGCCGTGGGACTCGGCGCTGCCGGCCAGGCCCTCGGGCGCGCCGAAGCCGATCACCGTCTTGGCGGCGATCAGCGACGGCCGCTCGCTGTCGCGCGCCGCCGCGATCGCCTTGGCGATGGCGTCGGGGTCGTGGCCGTCGCAGGCCTGCACGTGCCAGCCGGAGGCCTCGAAGCGGGCGAGCTGGTCGTCGGAGGTGGTCAGCGAGGTGCTGCCGTCGATCGAGATGCCGTTGTCGTCGAAGATGACGATCAGGCGGCCGAGCCGCAGATGGCCGGCCAGCGAGATCGCCTCCTGGCTGACGCCTTCCATCAGGCAGCCGTCGCCGCAGAACACGTAGGTGTGGTGGTCGACCAGCGCGTCGCCGAACTCGGCGTTCAGCCGGCGTTCGGCCAGCGCCATGCCGACCGCGTTGGCGATGCCCTGGCCGAGCGGGCCGGTGGTGGTCTCGATGCCGGCGGCGTGGCCGTATTCCGGGTGGCCGGCGGTGCGGCTGCCGAGCTGGCGGAAGTTCTTCAGCTCGTCCAGCGTCATGTCGGCATAGCCGGTCAGGTACAGCACGGCATAGAGCAGCATCGAGCCGTGGCCGTTCGACAGCACGAAGCGGTCGCGGTCCGGCCAGCGCGGGTCGGCCGGGTCGAAGTTCAGGAAGTCGCGGAACAGCACGGTGGCGATGTCGGCCATGCCCATCGGCATGCCGGGATGGCCCGAATTGGCGCGCTGGACCGCGTCCATCGACAGCGCACGGATGGCGTTGGCCATCTCCGCGTGAGAAGCCTCGGCCGGTGCCGTCATGTCAGATCCCCGAATGCTGGAGCGGCGAACGCTGGATACGAGAAACGGGGCGGGCGCCCGCGCGGCCGGCGATGGGCCGCGCGGGCGCCGATCCCGATGGCAGGATAGGCGAGAAGGGGCGGCCGGTCAGCCGTTGTTCTTCTCTTCCTGGCCCTTCAGCGCGGCGCCGAGGATGTCGCCGAGCGTGGCGCCGCTGTCGGACGAGCCGTACTGCTCCATCGCCGCCTTGTCCTCCTCGACCTCGCGCGCCTTGATCGACAGCATGATCTTGCGGCTGCCGCGGTCGATCTGGGTGATCTTGGCGTCCAGCTTCTCGCCGACCGCGAAGCGGTCCGGCCGCTGCTCGGAGCGGTCGCGGGCGAGGTCCGACTTGCGGATCACGCCGACGGCGCCGTCGGCCAGGGTCACCTCGATCGCGTTCTCCAGCACCGCGCTGACGGTGCCGGTGACGATCTGGCCCTTCTTCAGGCTGCCCAGGCTGCTCTCGAACGGATCCTGCTCGAGCTGCTTGATGCCGAGGCTGATGCGCTCCTTCTCGGCATCGATGTCCAGCACCTTGCACTTGACCGTGTCGCCCTTGGCATAGTCCTTCACCGCCTCGTCGCCGGGCTTGTCCCAGCTCAGGTCGGACAGGTGGACCATGCCGTCGATGTCGCCGGGCAGGCCGACGAACAGGCCGAACTCGGTGATGTTCTTGATCGCGCCCTCGACCGTGGAGCCGACCGGGTGGTGGCTGGCGATGTCCTCCCACGGGTTCGACAGGCACTGCTTCAGGCCCAGGCTGATGCGCCGCTTGACCGGGTCGACGTCCAGCACCATCACCTCGACCTCCTGGCTGGTCGAGACGATCTTGCCGGGGTCAACGTTCTTCTTGGTCCAGCTCATCTCCGAGACGTGGACCAGGCCCTCGATGCCCGGCTCCAGCTCGACGAAGGCGCCGTAGTCGGTGATGTTGGTGACGCGGCCGTTGAACTTGGCCCCGACCGGATACTTGATCTCGACGCCTTCCCACGGGTCGGCCTCGAGCTGCTTCATGCCCAGGCTGATGCGCTGGTTCTCCGGGTTGAAGCGGATCACCTGCACCTTGACGGTCTGGCCGATCTGCAGCGCCTCGCTGGGATGGTTGATCCGGCGCCAGGCGATGTCGGTGACGTGCAGCAGGCCGTCGACGCCGCCCAGGTCGACGAAGGCGCCGTAGTCGGTGATGTTCTTCACCACGCCCTGCAGGATCTGGCCTTCCTTCAGGTTGGCGACCAGCTCGGAACGCTGCTCGGCGCGGGTCTCTTCCAGCACGGCGCGGCGCGACACCACGATGTTGCCGCGCGGGCGGTCCATCTTCAGGATCTGGAACGGCTGCTTGGTGCCCATCAGCGGGGTGACGTCGCGCACCGGGCGGATGTCGACCTGGCTGCCGGGCAGGAAGGCGACGGCGCCGGAAAGGTCGACGGTGAAGCCGCCCTTGACCCGGCCGAAGATCACGCCCTGCACCCGCTCGGCCTTGTTGAAGTGCTCTTCCAGCGCGTCCCAGGTCTCCTCGCGCTTGGCCTTCTCGCGCGACAGCATCGCCTCGCCCATGCGGTCTTCCATGCGCTCGACGAACACCTCGACCTGATCGCCGACCTTCAGCTCGGGGATCTGGCCGTTCTCGGCGAATTCCTTCAGGTCGACGCGGCCCTCGGACTTGAGGCCGACGTCGACGGTGACGGCGTCGTCGTCGATGGCGACGATGGTGCCGCGGATCACGGCGCCTTCGAACACCGCGTCGTCGCCCATGGTCTCGGCGAGCAGCGCGGCAAAAGCTTCGGTTTCGGTTGCGGGGGTCTGAGCAGTCATCAAAGGGTCCTTACTCGGTTCGGGTCATGTTCCGGCCAGCCGGTTGTCTCCGGCGGTCTGCCCCCGAAAGGGGCTGTTGGTGCGATGGTTTGCCAAACGGGCCGTGCGGATGCCTGCACGGCCGGGTTCATGTCTGTTCCGGTCCGGGAACGCCCCTAGTTGTCCGCGCGGTCGCGGCCGAGCCTGGAATGCACAATGCGCAGCACTGCCGCCAGGGCGGCGTCCGCGTCCATCTCGGTCGTGTCCACGCGGCAGGCGTCTTCGGCCGGCGCCATCGGCGCGACGGCACGCGAAGCGTCGCGTGCGTCCCGCTCCTTCATTTCTTGCAGGACGGCGGCGTATATAGCGTCCTCGCCGCGTTCCCGCAACTCGTTCCAGCGCCGGCGGGCGCGAACCGCCACGTCGGCGTCGACGAACAGCTTCACGTCGGCGCCGGGGCAGATCACCGTTCCGATGTCGCGGCCGTCGAGCACGGCGCCCGGCGCGCCGCCGGGCGGACGCGCCGCGAAAGCGCGCTGCAGGTCCAGCAGCGCCGCCCGCACCGCCGGCACGACGGCGATGCGCGAGGCGGCGCGCCCGATCGCGTCGTCGGCCAGCCGCGGGTCGGCCAGCGTGGCGACGTCGAGCGCGCGGGCGGTGCGCGCGGCCGCCTCGGCGTCGTCGAGGTCGGCGCCGGCGTCCAGCATGTCGCGGGCGACCGCGCGGTAGAGCTTGCCGGTGTCGAGGTGGGCGTAGCCCAGCCGCTCGGCCAGCCGGCGGGCGAGCGTGCCCTTGCCGGAGGCGGCCGGCCCGTCGATGGCGACGACGACGGCCACGCTCAGCCGCCGGCGGCGCGGATGTCCGCGCCCAGGGCCCGCATGCCGTCGGCGAAGCCGGGGAAGCTGGTGTCGATCGGCGCGCCGTCGTCGATGGCCACGGGTGCGTCGCTGGCCAGGCCGAGCACCAGGAAGCTCATGGCGATGCGGTGGTCGAGCCGGGCGGCGATGGTGGCGCCGCCGGCAGGCGGCCGGCCGGTGCCGTGCACGATCAGGTCGTCGCCCTCGATCTCGACCCGGGCGCCGCAGGCGGCCAGCCCGTCGGCGGTCACCGCCAGCCGGTCGGATTCCTTGACGCGCAGTTCGGCCAGCCCGCGCATGCGGGTGCTGCCCTCGGCACAGGCGGCGGCCACCGCCAGGACCGGGTATTCGTCGATCATCGACGGCGCGCGCTCGGCCGGCACGTCGACGCCCTTCAGCGCGCTGGCCGAAACCACCAGGTCGGCGACCGGCTCGCCGCCGACGCTGCCTTCGTTCTCCATGCGGATGGCGGCGCCCATCTCGACAAGGGTGCGGTAGAGGCCGTCGCGGTGCGGGTTCATGCCGACCGCCGGCAGCCGCACCGTGCTGTCGGGCACGATCAGCGCGGCGACGGTCGGAAAGGCCGCCGACGACGGGTCGGCCGGCACCGCGACGGTGCGGCCGCGCAGGTCGGGGTGGCCGGCGACGGTGACGATGCGGCGCGCGCCGTCGGCCTCGACGGTCACGCTGGCGCCGAAGTGGCGCAGCATGTTCTCGCTGTGGTCGCGCGACGGCGCCGGCTCCACCACCGTGGTCTCGCCCGGCGCGTTCAGCCCGGCGAGGATGACGGCCGACTTGATCTGCGCCGAGGCGACCGGGGAGTCGTAGCGGATCGGCAGCGCGGTTTCCGGGCCGGTCACCGCCAGCGGCAGCAGCCCGCCGGTCCGGGTGACGAAGCGTGCGCCCATCCGCGCCAGCGGGCCGGTGACCCGCGCCATCGGCCGCTTGTTCAGCGAGGCGTCGCCGGTGAAGAAGCAGGTGATCGGCTGGGTCGACACCACGCCGATCAGCAGCCGTGCGGCGGTGCCGGAATTGCCCATGTCCAGCACGCAGTCTGGCTCGGCCATGCCGCCGACGCCGACCCCGTGCACCCGCCAGACGCCGTCGGCGCCGCGGTCGACCGTGGCGCCCAGGCGGCGCATGGCGGCGGCGGTGGCCAGCACGTCCTCGCCCTCGAGCAGGCCGCTGATCGTGGTCTCGCCGAGCGCCAGCGCGCCGAGCATCAGCGCGCGGTGCGAGATCGACTTGTCGCCCGGCACGCGCAGGGTGCCGGCGAGCCCGCGCGAACGGCCGGCGCTGAGCGGCCGCGGGCTCGAGGAAGGGTGGGTCATGTGCCTGGAAATCCGCCAGAGGTTGCGCTCGCGCGGCGGACAGTAGGCGGCCCCGCGCGGCGGGGTCAATCGCCGATCGTCGCCGCGCGCGACGCGTGTGCCCACTTTGCTTTTGACACATGCCGGACTTCGTGGCAGAGGCACGGGCCGCATCGCACCGAGCCTTGAGCGCAGGCGGCCCGCGCCGCAGCGGCCGGCGGACCGGCCGGGCAAGGACCCGCGCAACCCGACGCAGTGAAGGAGACCGAGGCGTGGCCAATCCGGAATGGGGCATCAAGCGGCAGTGCCACAGCTGCCACACGCGCTTCTACGACCTGAACAAGACGCCGATCGAATGCCCCGCCTGCGGCACGGCCTACGATCCCGACGCGGCCTATCGCAGCCGGCGCGGGCGCGCCGCGCCGGAGAAGGCCCGGCCCGCGGTGGCGGCGGTGGAGGACGAGGACGAGGAGGTCGACGAGGAGACCATGGAGGACGACGACGAGGTCGTGCTCGATGACGAAGACGACGACACGCTGGTGCTCGAAGAGGACGAAGACGAGGACGAGGCCGCCATCGAAGCGCCGGCCAAGAAGGCGGCGCCGGCCGACGACGAGATCGAGGACGACATCGACGAGGACCTGCCCGAGGTCGACGACGACGAGGACGACGGCGACTTCGTGCTCGAAGAAGACGACGAGGAAGAGGACGACGTCGACGGCATCGTCAAGCCGGAGGACGAGGACTGACGCCCGGTCCGGCGCCGCGTCGGCGCGCTTGACCCCGGGGCCGCTCCGGCCCCACCCTCGCCCCGGCCGCGGATGCAAGGCCGAAGAGCCGGGGGAGGAAAGCGATGCCCAAATTGTTCGGGCGCGACTGGTCGCGCGCCCAGCTGGTGCGCCAGTTCGGCGACATGTCGCAGGTGTTCGGCGTGCGCGCGGTCACCTGCGACGACGGCCCGGAGCGCGGGCTGCGCGTGCTGGAATTCGACACCGGCTGCGGCTTCCGCTTCGACGTGCTGGTCGACCGCTGCATGGACATCGGCTCGATGCAGCTGGACCGCGCCGCCATCGGCTGGCATTCGCCGACCGGCTTCCGCCATCCCTGGCTGCATGAGGTCGACGCGGAGGGCGGGCTCGGCTTCCTGCGCTCCTTCTCCGGCTTCATGAACACCTGCGGCCTCGACCATGTGCTGGGCATGGCCGAGGAAAGCGCCGACCACTACAACTATCCCTATCGCGCCAAGATCTTCCACGGCATCCACGGCCGCGCCAGTTACACGCCCGCGCGGCTGGTCGGCTACGGCGTGCAGTGGGACGGCGACCAATGCACCCTGTGGGCCGAGGGCGAGGTGCGCCAGGCGGCGATGTTCGCCGAGAACCTGAAGCTGACCCGCCGGATCGAGGCGCGGGTCGGCGAGCCGACGGTCAGCATCCGCGACCGGGTGGAGAATCTGGGCTTCTATCGCACGCCGCACATGCTGCTCTACCACGTCAACATCGGCTGGCCGGTGCTGGACGACGGGTCGGAACTGGTGGCGCCGATCGCCGGCACGCCGTTCATGGCCCACGACCCCGACGCCACCGACGTCGACTATCGTTTCCAGACCGCGCCGCTGGACGGGTTCCGCGAGCAGGTCTACGCCCACGAGGTCAAGACGGCAGCCGACGGCACCGCGCTGGCGGCACTGGTCAACCGCCGCTTCGACTGGGGCGACGGCCGCACCGGGCTGGGCTTCCAGATGGAATACGACAAGCGCGCCCTGCCCTGCCTGCTGCAGTGGCAGAACCTGCAGGCCGGCAACTACGTGATGGGCATCGAGCCGTGCACGGTCTGGCCGGGCAGCCGCCAGCAGCAGCGCGAGCGCGGCGAGATCCGCTGGCTCGACCACGGCCAGGAAAGCAGCTACGCGCTGCGTTTCTCCGCGCTGGCGGGCGAGGCGGCGCTGGCGTCGCTCGATGCCCGGGTGGCGGCGATCCAGGGCTAGAGCGGCGCTATGGCTTGTAGCCGCCCATGGCGCAGACGCGGGACCATTCCGCATCCGTAACGGGCTGTACCGACAGCCGGGAGTTCTTGACCAGCACCATCTCGGCCAGCGCCGGCTCGGCCTTGATGGCGGCGAGCGCGACCGGCTGCGGGAAGGCGCCCACCGTCTTCAGGTCGACCATGCCGTAGCGGCCGGTGTCGTCCTTGGGGTCGGGGTACCAGGTCTTGACCACCTCGACCACGCCGACCACCGCCCGCTCGTCGCCGGAGTGGTAGAAGAAGCCGCGCTCGCCGACCCGCATCGCCTTCATGTTGTTGTTGGCCTGGGCGTTGCGGACGCCGTCCCAGAAGGTGCTGCCGGCCTTGACCTGGTCGTCCCACGACCAGGTGCCGGGCTCGGACTTGTACAGCCAGTGGGCCATGGGCGCCGTCGCGTCAGGCGGCCGGCATGTGGTCGGGGTTCCAGATGCCCTTGCGCATCCGGCCGATGGTGATGCTGCCGAACAGGCCGCCCTTGGTGAACGGGTCGTTGGCGGAGAACGCCTCGGCCGCGGCCCGGCTCTCGGCCTCGATCACGAAGGCGCTGCCGGTCATGGTCTCGCCGTCGTCGGTCAGGGTGGCGCCGGCCAGCACGATCAGCGCGTTCTGCTGCTTCAGATAGTCGAGATGCGCCGGGCGCAGCGACATGCGCAGGTCTGTGCTGTTCGGCTTGTCGACGCAGTGGATGGCCCAGAGCATGGCGGCGTTTCCTTGTTGTGGATTGGCGGCGTGACGAAAGGCGTTTCGCGGCGAAAATATGGGCGGAGCCGCGCCGGGGTCAACGGCATCCGTCCGCATGACCGGCCGGTGAGAAACGCGTCATCCGGGGCGGCGGAAGGTCGCGCGAGTTGATCCGGCGCGGGGCCGGCCGCTAGATTGGCCGCGATTCGGCTGTGGGGGCCGCACAACGGACATGGATGGAGCGATGGCGCATCGCGATCGGATGCCGGCATTTCGGATTCGGGAACCGCGCGGCCACTGGCGCCGCCCGGCGGTGCTGGCCCTGGGCCTGGCCGCGGCCGGGCCGGCTGCGGCGGAGGAGCCGGCGGCGTGGTTCCTCGAGCCCTTTCCGGACGTGATCGCCCAGGCGGCGCCCGAGAACGCGCCGGCAGCGACCGGGGCCGCGGGCGCAGCCGATGCCGTCGCCGAGCCGGCGGCGGATGGCGCGGCGGACGCGGCACCGGCAAGCGACGGCGCCGACCCGGCGGCCGTGGCGGAGGTGCAGGAGCCGGACGTCGCCGATCCGATCGGCGGCCCGCTGACGCCGGACATGATGCCCGACATGGTGCCGGGCGGCCCGTTCCGCGGCTCGGCCAGCCTGGCCGAGGCGCTGGGCCCGGCGGTCGGCCGCAACATCGCCTTCGGCGTGGTGCCGACGATGTCGTGGGCGCCGATCACCGCGACCCTGGTGGTGGAGCCGGGCGACACCATGGCCGGGCTGTTCACCGACGCCGGCATCGGCTATGGCGCCGCGCTGGAGGCGATCGAGAGCCTGCAGGACGTGTGGGACCCGCGCCAGCTGCGGCCCGGCCAGCAGGTGGCGCTGACCTTCGTGCCGGCCGAGGACGCCGACAGCCGGGCGACGCTGGTGTCGTTCGCGCTCGACCTGGCCTATGACCGCCGCGTGTCGGTCAGCCGCAACGAGGACGGCAGCTATGCCGTGCTCGACGAATCGATCGCCTTCGACGCGGCGCTGTTCCGGGCGGTCGGCACCATCGACAACAGCCTCTATGCCGACGGCAATGCGGCCGGGGTGCCGGACTCGATCCTGCTCGCGATGACCCGGGCGTTCAGCTACGACGTCGATTTCCAGCGCGATTTCCAGCCCGGCGACGGCTTCGAGACGGTGTTCGAGCAGAGCCTGGACGGCGGCGGCGGCGTGGTCGCCAACGGTGCGCTGGTCTATGCCGCGCTGACGCTGTCGGGCGAGACGCTGGAAATCTATCGCTTCACCCGCGCCGACGGCAGCGTCGACTATTTCACGCCCGAGGGCGCCAGCGTGCGCAAGGCGCTGCTGCGCACGCCGGTGGACGCGGCCCGCATCTCGTCCGGCTTCGGCATGCGCCGGCACCCGGTCCTGGGCTACACCCGCATGCACCGCGGGCTCGACTTCGCCGCGCCGACCGGCACACCGGTCTACGCCGCCGGCGACGGCACGATTGCGGTGGCGGGGTGGAACAGCGGCTACGGCAACTATGTGCGCATCCGGCACAATGGCAGCACCCAGACCGCCTATGGCCACCTCAGCCGCTTCGCCCAGGGCATCTCGGCCGGCGACCGGGTGGAGCAGGGCCAGGTGATCGGCTATGTCGGCTCCACCGGGCTGGCGACCGGGCCGCACCTGCACTACGAGATCCTGGTCAATGGCGCGCAGGTCGACCCGCTGAGCGTGCAGCTGCCGCCGGGCGAGCCGCTGGCCGGCGCCGACCTGGCGCGGTTCCAGGCCTGGCGCGGCGCATTCGATGCCGAGCGGCTGGCGATGACGGCCGGCGAGGCGACGCTGGTGGCGGCGGCGCAATGACCGCGATCGGCGGCGTTCAGCCGGGTACCGGTGCCGGGCGCCGCGCTCAGTAGGCGGCCGCGGCGGCCAGGCGACCTGCGGTGACGCCCGGCGCGACCTGCATCGTCACGCCGGCGAGCGCATAGCCGGTCGTGCCCGGACCGACCTCGCGCAGCTGATCCGGGTGCTCGGCGCCGCGCGGCAGCAGCCGGGACAGCAGGCCGGCGGCGGCGCCGTCGTCGCCGCTCTGGCCGGCCAGCAGCAGCGCCTGGCTCATCGCCGGGCTCAGCACCGTCTGCCCGGTGGCGGCGGCGACGTCGCCGGCATCCTGCGCGACGAGTGCGGTCTGTTCGGCGGTTGCCGCCGGCGTGCCGTCGATCAGGCGGTCGGTGCCGCCGGCAGGCGCGGCCGACGAGCGCAGGACCACCGCCGCCGGACGCGGGATGGCGGCCAGTGCCGCCTCGTCCTCGGGCAGCGGCGCCTCGGCCGGCGCCAGGCCGGCCGATCCCTCCGCGCCGTCGCCGCCCTCGGGGGCCAGCGCCTCGCCGTCCTCGCCGAACACGAAATCGAACACATGGCCGGCGATGTCGTTGCCGGTGGCCTCCTCCAGCGCCACGTTGGCGGCGGTCGAGGCCAGGCTGAGCCAGCCGCCGCCCAGCAGCCCGAAGCCGTACAGGCCGCCGCCGATCAGCTGGGCGACCGAGCCGATCTCGTCGCCGGTGACCGCGCGATAGATCGTCGAGACGATCGGGATGTGCTGCAGCGGGTTGATGATGTCGAGGAAGTCGAAGAAGTCGAATCCGTCGTCCTCTTCCCGCTTCTGGGTGCGGAGCTGCTGGCTTGCCTGCTGGGCAGCGACTTGGGAGACGGGAACGGCGCTCATGCGGATACCTGCGTCGTGGACCGCAGGGTTTCCGCAAGGGCCGTGCCAGCGCCGCGGCGGCGGCGGTGACGTCCGAAACGACGGAATGCGGGGCCCGGGTCGTCCCGCCGGCGGCGTCCGCGCGCGGCGGCGGCGGAGTCTGCCGGGCAAATCCTGCCGGCCCGGCAGGGCTTGCCGGGCGGGAAAAGCCGCGCGGCGTGATTTTGCGCACAGGCACGAACGCCCCATCTTCAACAAAAATGGTGCGAAGAACCGCGTTCTCTTCCTATATCATTCAAGGTGTTCTGGCCTGACTTCGGACCGGACCCGCGTGTGATCCCGCCACGGAGCGCCCATGTCGACCGGCAAACGCATCCTGATCGTCGATGACGACGAAGCCCTGCGGACCTCGCTGACGGAACAGCTGAAGCTGCACGAGGAATTCCACGTCACCGAGGCCGGGACCGGCCAGGCCGCGCTGAACCTGCTGAAGAAGGACTATTTCGAGCTGGTGCTGCTCGACGTCGGCCTGCCCGACATGGACGGCCGCGACGTCTGCCGCCTGCTGCGCCGCAGCGGCGTGAAGGCGCCGGTGATCATGCTGACCGGCGCCAATTCGGACGCCGACACCATCCTCGGCCTCGACGCCGGCGCCAACGACTATGTGGTCAAGCCGTTCCGGCTGGGCGTGCTGCTGGCGCGCATGCGCGCCCACCTGCGCCAGCACGAGCAGAGCGAGGACGCGGTGTTCTCGATCGGGCCCTACACCTTCAAGCCGGCGAGCAAGCTGCTGCTGGAGGAACAGAAGAACCAGAAGATCCGGCTGACCGAAAAGGAAACCGCGATCCTGAAGTTCCTCTATCGCGCCGGCGACAAGCCGGTCGGCCGCGACATCCTGCTGAACGAGGTCTGGGGCTACAACTCGGAGGTCACCACGCACACGCTGGAGACCCACGTCTATCGCCTGCGCCAGAAGATCGAGACCGATCCCTCCAACGCCGAGATCCTGATCACCGAGCCGGGCGGCTATCGCCTGGTGCCGTAGGCGCCGGGCCGCGCCTTCGCTTCCAGTCCGTCGTCAGACGCTGGCGTGGGCGACCGCGCCGGCGAAGCTGTGGTCGTCGGCCGGCAGGTCGCGGTCGAAGTCGAGGTGCAGCACCGGCACGACCAGTGCGCCGGGCGCCGGCGCGGCGGGGTCGAGTGCGGCCTGCTGGCCGATGTCGGCCGGCGCCGACCATTGCAGTTGCGGCGCGGCCTGTTCGCCGTTGGCGACGGATCCGGCCCGCTCCAGCCAGCGCCGGGCGGCGTCCGGGTCGGAGTCGGTGCCGGTGCCGCTGCGGAACGCGTCGGCGGCGCGCAGCATGGCATCGGTGTCGCCGGCCTCGGCCGCCATCAGGTCGTAGGACAGCGCGATCCGCAGGTCCTGGTCGACGCCGGCGCCGCTGCGATAGCGGTCGGCCAGTGCGACCGCGGCGGCCGCGTCCCCGCCCATGGCGGCGCGGTGATACCACGAGATGCCGCGGCTGACGTCGGCCGGCGCGTTGCCGGCGGCAGCCAGCAGGTCGGCCAGCGGGCGATAGGCCGGCACATGGCCGGCACGCGCCGCCTCCTGGTACCAGCGGATTGCCTGCACCGGGTCGGCCACCGTACCCGTACCGGCGGCGAACCGGGCGGCCAGTTCGGTCTGCGCCGTCGGATCGGCCAGGATGGCGCGGCCGCACAGCACGTACAGCTGCTCCAGGTCGGCGGCGATACCGGCGGTGCGCACCAGGCCCTGTTCCGCCTGGCGGTCGCAGTCGAACGCCGGCGGGCTGCCGGCGGCGGGCGTCAGCACGGCCAGCGCGGTGCCGTTGTCCGGCATCGTTGCGGCGGGCGCCGGCTCGACGCCTGCGGCCGTCGCGATGTCATCGGCCGGGGTCGACGGGGCGGCCACGCCGGCGGGAGACTCGAACAGCGCGGCCAGGTCGGCCGGCTCGATCGACGGCGCCAGCGTGGCGCCGACGATCGCCAATGCCGAGAAGCCGAAGGCGGCGGCGACGC
This sequence comes from Alphaproteobacteria bacterium, assembly GCA_041396705.1. Lineage (NCBI taxonomy): Bacteria > Pseudomonadati > Pseudomonadota > Alphaproteobacteria > Alphaproteobacteria bacterium. Next base: position 31,850 of record JAWKYB010000026.1, on the reverse strand, counting down.
CGAACGCGCGACGGGCCAGCCGCCTGCGCGGCTTGCCGAGCGAAAACACCACCTGTTCGTCGAGCGTACGGCGCGCCGGGTCGAAGCTCTGCCTGACGATGCGTACGGCCTGCTTCTTGGCATGCGGCAGCACGTGCCGCGCCGCCTCGCCGGCCGCATCCACATCGGCGCCGCGGTGACGGGTCACCCAACCATGCCCATCGAAGGTCTGAACCTCGAACAGCGCCTGTGTCATGCAAGTCTCCATGGTCCGTCGCTTCTGCGACGGCTGCTGACGATCGGCATAGCGGGGGCAGGGTTAACATTGGATTTATGAAAAATGCGCCGCAGCGCCGCCCGCTCAGCGCCGCGCCAGCGCCAGGCCGCCCAGCACCATGGCCATCGCCACCCAGGCCTGGGCGCGCAGCGCCTCGCCCAGGAACAGCGCGCCGAACGCCACACCGACCAGCGGGACCAGGTAGTTGCTGAGGGCGAGAAAGGTGGCGCCGGCCCGGTTGATCAGCGCGAAGTAGAGCAGCGCGGCGGCACCGGTGCCGACCAGCCCGAGCGCGACGATCGCCACCACCGCCTCGGTCGACGGCGCGATGGTCCACGGCCGCTCGAAGATCAGCGCGACCGGCAGGGAATAGAGCGCGGCGAAGCCAAGCGAGACCGCGCCGACCACCAGCGCCGGCAGGTGGCTGACGCGCCGGGCCAGCACGGCGTTCAGCGAATAGCACAACGCCGCGGCGGCGGCGGCCAGCTCAGGGCCGACGGCGTGTCCGAGACCGCTGAGCGCATCGGCGCCGACCAGCACGACCATGGCGCCGAAGCCGAGGCCGATGCCGGCGGCGGTGCGCCAGCGCAGGCGCTCGTCGCGGGTCATCGCATGGGCGATCAGCATGGCGCCGACCGGCATCAGCGCCATCAGGATGGCGGCGAGGCCGCTGTCGATGGTCTGCTCGCTCCAGGCGATCAGCCCCTGCGGCAAGCCGGCGCCGAACACGGCCAGGGCGAACAGCAGCGCCCAGGTGCGCAGGTCGCGCGGCCAGGCGACGCCGCGCGCCGCGGCGACCGCGATCAGCAGCAGCGCGCCCAGTGCCATGCGGGCGAAGGTCAGGGTCACCGGCGGGATGTCGCCGACTCCGACCTTGATCAGCGTGAAGTTGGCGCCCCACAGCAGGCCGATGCCGCCGAGCATGGCGAACTCCAGCGGCCCGGTGCGCAGCGCGGCGACCGGCCGGCCGGCGGCGGGCTCAGCCATGCCCGGCCGCCTGCGTCGGGTCGCGGGCCTCAGGCAAGCGCGGGGCGGCGGGCGTCGACCAGGGCGGCGCGCAGTGCGCGGGCCACCTCCAGCCGCTCGTCCGGCGTCAGGAAGCGGCCGACGGTGATGGCCCGGCCGTGGCTGCGCAGGGTCAGCTGGCTCTGGTGCTGCGGCGGGTCGTCCATTTCCACCCGCAGCCAGGTCGGCTGGAAGGTCCATTCGACGGCGTTGCCGTTGGGATGGACCCGGGCAACCGTCAGTGCGCGCGCGGTCAGGTGCAGCCGCTCGACCAGCCGGCCGCTGCGGTAGCTGGCGCGGAACGCCCACCACAGCAGCAGCGCGTCCAGCCCGAAATAGCCGGCGATCGGCCACCAGCCGTTGACCAGGAAGGCCAGGCCGACGCCGCAGCTGAGCAGGAAGAAGGCGACCAGGATGTGCCGCGCGGCCAGCGGCGGCAGGCTGCGGCTCGGCGTCAGCACGGCGTCGAACAGCACCGGCCCGCCTTCGGCGTCCGTGGTCGCGCCTGTTGCCGAACTTTCGCCGGTCGCCGTCATCGCGCCATGATATGTGTCGGGCATCGCGGCCGACGAAGCCGCGCTTTTGCGACGGTTCGTCACGCCAAGCGCCACGTTAGCCAGGGAGCCGAGCGATCGCACGCAAATTGATGACCAAGGCGGAGATCGACGCGTTCTTCGCCCGCCTGGCTGCGGCCGACCCGGCGCCGACCACCGAGCTCGACTACCGCAATCCCTACACGCTGCTGGTCGCTGTGGTGCTATCGGCGCAGGCCACCGACGCCTCGGTCAACAAGGCGACCGCGCCGCTGTTCGCCACGGTCGACACGCCGCAGGCGATGGTGGCGCTGGGCGAGGCGCGGCTGCGCGAGGCGATCCGCACCATCGGCCTGTTCCGGACCAAGGCGAAGAACGTGATCCTGCTCAGCGAGCGGCTGATCGCGGCGCACGGCGGCGCGGTGCCGCGCGACCGTGCCGCGCTGGAGGCGTTGCCCGGCGTCGGCCGCAAGACCGCCAACGTGGTGCTGAACACCGTGTTCGGCGAACCGACCATCGCGGTCGACACCCACCTGTTCCGGCTGGCCAACCGCACCGGTCTGGCGCCGGGGCCGACGCCGCTGGCGGTGGAGCAGGCCCTGCTGAAGCGGGTTCCGGACAAGTGGAAGCAGCACGCCCACCACTGGCTGATCCTGCACGGCCGTTATGTCTGCACCGCGCGCAAGCCGGCGTGCGAGCGCTGCATCGTCGCCGACCTGTGCCGGTGGGAGGGGAAGACCGCCGCCTAGGACCTGCCTGCCGCGCGCCGGACGTCAGCCGGCGCGGACCGCGCAGCGCGCCAGCGTGGCGCCGTCGGTGCGGTTGCGCGCCTCGGCATAGGCGACGACCTGCACGCCGCCCTGCGGATACATGAAGAAGTCGACGACGCAGTCGGGCCCGGCATATTGCCAGACCTGGGCGTCGAGCTCGTTACGGGCGCTGTCCGGCTGGCCGAGCGCGGCGCGCAGCTCGCCCTCCGAACTGCCGACATAGACGGCCGGCTCGATCGCCAGTCCGCCTGTGGGCGCTTGGCTGCCTGTCGACTGGCAGCCGGCCAGCGCGATCAGGGCGGCGCAGGCGGCGGGGCGGCGCATCGGCTATTCCGCCGCGGTCAGGTCCCGGCGCGCCGCCGGTGACGCGGCCTCGCCGGTGTCCGTGCCGGTCGCGGCCGGGCCGGCCTCGGCATTTGCCGGCGTCGGGGCGGTGGCGCCGTCGCGCGGCCGCAGGATCGAGGCGGCACTGGGCCGCTCCGCGCTGTCCGGCCGGGCGGCCGGAATCTGCGCGGGTGCGGCCGGGGCGGCGGCGGCGGTCGCCGGCTCCGCCGGTTCGGCGGGGGCGATGTCGCCGCGCAGCTGGCCGCCGACGGTGACTTCCAGCCGGCCATAGCGGATCTTGCCGTGCACCCGGCCGGTGCCGCGCACGGTCAGCCGGTCGGCGACCTTCAGCTCGCCGTCGAAACGCCCGCCGATTTCCGCGTTGCGCACCTCGATGTCGCCCTTCAGCGTGCCGGCCGGGCCGATCTCAAGGCGGCCGCAGTCGCGCACCGTGGCGTCGACATGGCCGTCGATGACCAGCACGTCGCAGGTGGTGATCTCGCCGCTGATCGAGATGTCCTGGCCGATGTGCATGCGCTTGCCGGTCTCGCGGCGCGGCTCGCTGGGTGCCGCCTCCGGCTGCGGGGCGATCGGCCGGGTCACCGGCTCGCCCAGCAGCGCGCTCAGCCGGTTCGGCGTGGCGTTGCCGGTCGGGCGCGGCCAGGAGGCGCGATTGGCCGCCGGCGCATCGGCATCGGCGGACGATGCGGCGCGGCCGGGTGCGGCCGGCTTCGCCGCCGGCGCCCCGGACGCGGCGATCTTGGCCGGGTCCAGGCGAGGCTGGGCCTCGCTGCCGCGCTGCGCGGTCTTGCTGCGGGTCGGCCGGTCCATGCCGCGGTCTTTGCGGAACATCGCAGTCCTCATCGTCTGTGTCGCGGCGCGGCCCACCGTCGCGAAGCGCACGCCCCAGCCGATCCCGGCGGTCTTATGGTTAATTTTCCGTTGCGCGCGGGGGCGATCGGCGGCGGCGAGTCTAGCGGGTCGCGCCGCCAACTCCAATACCAGCTTTCGCGATGCGCGTGGCGGCCATGCGTGCTATCCATCCGAGTCGCACGGCGGTTCCGGCCGGCGGCCCCCAGCAAACGCGCCCGACAACAGCGACCGAGGACGGTGCCCAGCACAATGGCAAGGACGACCACCGAGACAACGCGCGACGTTGTCGGCATCGGCAACGCGATCATCGACATCCTCGCCCACGCCGACGAGGCCTTCCTCGGCAAGCACGCGCTGACCAAGGGCGCCATGAACCTGGTCGACGACGCCTTCGCCTCGCGGCTGTACGAATCGATGCCGCCGGCGGTGGAGGCCTCGGGCGGCTCATGCGCCAACACCATGGCCGGCGTCGCCTCGTTCGGCGGCAAGGCCGGCTATATCGGCAAGGTGCGCGACGACGATTTCGGCCGCATCTTCCGCCACGACATCCGGGCCATCGGCGTCGACTTCGAGACCGCGCCGTCGCGGGACGGCGCGCCGACGGCGCGCAGCCTGATCCTGATCACGCCCGATGCGCAGCGCACCATGCACACCTATCTCGGCGCCTGCGTCGAGCTGGGGCCGGACGACGTCGACCCCGCCTTCGTGCAATCGGCGCAGATCACCTATCTGGAAGGCTACCTGTGGGACCCGCCGGCGGCGAAGCAGGCGCTGCTGAAGGCGGCGGAGGCGGCGCACGCGGCCCGGCGCAAGGTCTCGCTGACGCTGTCGGACCCGTTCTGCGTCGAGCGCCACCGCGACTCGTTCCGCGACCTGATCGCCGGCCATATCGACGTGCTGTTCGCCAACGAGGCGGAGATCCTGTCGCTGTACCGGGTGAAGGACTTCGCCGACGCGGTGGCGGCGGTGCGGCTGGACTGCACGGTGGCGGCGCTGACCCGCAGCGAGAAGGGCTCGGTCGTGGTCGCCGGCGACACGGTGATCGAGCTGGCCGCGGAGCCGATCGAGCACCTGGTCGACACCACCGGCGCCGGCGACCAGTATGCCGCCGGCTTCCTGTTCGGCTACGCCCGCGGCCGGCCGCTGGCCGAGTGCGGCCGGCTGGGCGGCCTGGCCGCGGCCGAGGTGATCGGGCACTTGGGCCCGCGCCCGGACCGGCCGCTGTCGGACTTACTGGCGGCGGTCGAAGACGCCGGCTGAGCGCCGGCACCACGGGGGGTAGACCGAGGGAGGGCACGATGGGCGTCAACGGACGGCGCGGGGCGGATCGGCTGGCGGGCGTGCTGCTTGCGGCGCTGGCGCTGGGGCCGGCGGCGGCCCTGGGCCAGGAGTCCGGCCCGCACGGCGGCATCGTCAGCCATGCGATGACGATGATCGGCGAGCCGAAATACGGCCCCGGTTTCGACCACCTGTCCTATGCCGACCCCGACGCGCCGCAGGGCGGCACGATGCGCCAGTATGTGGTCGGCACCTTCGACAGCCTCAATCCCTACATCCTGGCCGGCGTCTCCGCCGCGGGCCAGCAGCTCTACGGCGAGACGCTGATGGGCCGGGTATGGGACGAGCCGTTCACGCTGTACGGCCTGCTCGCCGAATCGGTGGAGATGCCGGAGGACCGCAGCTGGGTGGTGTTCACCCTCAGGCCGGAGGCGCGCTGGCACGACGGCACGCCGGTGACCGCCGACGACATCAAGTTCTCGATCGAGACCATGCTGCGCGACGGCTCGCCCCGGCGGCAGCAATACGCCCCGATGGTGGCGTCGGTCGCCGCGCTGGACGCCCGCACGGTCCGCATCGACTTCACCGACCAGGCCAACCGCGAGACCCCGATGATCATGGGGCTGATGCCGATCGTCTCGCAGGCGTGGTTCGCGACTCACAGCTTCACCGAGCCGGGCCTGGAGCCGATGTTGGCCAGCGGGCCCTATCGCGTCGCCGCGGTCGATGCCGGCCGCAGCGTCGTCCTCGAACGCGTGCCCGACTACTGGGGCGCCGACCTGGGGCTGAACCGCGGGCTGTACAACTTCGACCGCTGGGAGTTCGCCTATTTCCGCGACGGTACGGTGGCGCGCGAGGCGTTCTTCGCCGGCAATTACGATGTCCGGCCGGAGCCGTCGCCGACCCAGTGGGCCACCGCCTACGACATGCCGGCGGTGACCAGCGGCGACATCGTGCGCGAGGAGATCCCGAACAACCGGCCGTCGGGGCTGCGCGGGCTGGTGTTCAACACCCGGCGGGCGCAGTTCGAGGACCGGCGGGTGCGCGAGGCGATCGCCTATGCCTTCGACTTCCCGGCCATGAACCAGACCCTGTTCTACGGCGCCTATACCCGCACCGAGGGCATGTTCGACAACTCGCCGCTGGCCTTTTCCGGCGTGCCGGAGGGGCGCGAGGCCGAACTGCTGGCCGCGGTCGCCGCAGACCTGCCGGCCGGCATCATGACCGAGCCCTATGTGGTGCCGGGCACCGCGCCGGGCGCCACGGTGCGCGGCAACCTGGGCCAGGCGGTGGCGCTGCTGGCCGAGGCCGGCTGGACCGTGCGCGACGGCGCGCTGGTCGATGCCGCCGGCACGCCCTTCGCCTTCGAGATCCTGCTGGTCGATGCCGGCGACGAGAAGGTCGCGCTCGGCTTCGCCGACACGCTCGGCCGGCTCGGCATGCAGGTCTCCGTCCGCACCGTCGACAGCGCCCAGTACCAGGAGCGGCGCAACAATTTCGACTTCGACATGACCGTGAACCTTTGGGGGGTGACCCTGTCGCCCGGCAACGAGCAGCGGCAATACTGGTCCAGCGCCCAGGCCGACCAGCCGGGCAGCCGCAACCTGGCCGGGGTGAAGAGCCCGGCGATCGACGCGCTGATCGACGCCCTGACCAACGCGCGCAGCGCCGACGAGTTGACCGCCGCCGCCCGCGCGCTCGACCGCGCCGTGATGTGGGGCCACTACGCCGTGCCGCTGTACCACGCCACCGCCGACCGCTGGGCCTATTGGAACACGCTGTGCCACACGCCGGAGCCGTCGCTGTACGGCACGGTGCTGGAGGCCTGGTGGCACTGCGCCCGCGAATAAAAGGTGCGCGCGGCCGGATTCAGGCCGGCTGGATCAGGTCCCACCGATTGCCCCACGGGTCGGCGAAGACGGCGACGGTGCCATAGGCCTCGTGCCGCGGCGGCTCCAGGAAGCGGACGCCGGCGGCGGTGAAGGCGGCGTGATCGCGGGCGAAATCGTCGGTGGCGAGGAACAGGAACACGCGGCCGCCGGCCTGGTTGCCGACCGCGGCGGCCTGGGCCGGGCTTGCCGCCTTGGCCAGCAGCAGCCGGGTCTCGCGCGCGCCGGGCGGCGCCACCAGCACCCAGCGCTTGCCGTCGCCGAGGTCGGTGTCTTCCACCAGCGCGAAGCCGAGCCGGCCGACATAGAAGTCGAGCCCGGCGTCGTAGTCGGGCACCAGCAGGGCAACGGCGGCGATGTGCGCGCTCAGGCGGTTTCCTCCATCGTCGAATCGAGCGCATAGCCGGCCGAGCGGACGGTGCGGATGACGTCGGCCTCGCCGCTGGCGTTGATCGCCCGGCGCAGGCGGCGGATGTGGACGTCGACCGTGCGCGGCTCGACATAGACGTCGCGGCCCCACACCGCGTCCAGCAGCTGCTCGCGCGAGAATACCCGGCCGGGATGCGACAGGAAGTGGCGCAGCAGCCGGTATTCGGTCGGGCCCAGGTGGATGGCGCGGCCGCCGCGGGTGACGCGGTGGGCGGTCAGGTCCATCGACAGGTCGCCGTAGCTCAGCGTCTCCGACCGCCCGGTCGCGGTCGAGCGGCGCAGCAGCGCGCGGATGCGGGCCATCAGCTCGCCGGGGCTGAACGGCTTGACCACATAGTCGTCGGCGCCGCTCTCCAGGCCGCGCACCCGGTCCGGTTCCTCGCCGCGGGCGGTCAGCATGATGATCGGCAGGTCGCGGGTGGCGTTGCCGCGGCGCAGCTGGCGGCAGATCTCCAGGCCGGAGACATGCGGCAGCATCCAGTCGAGCAGGACCAGGTCGGGCTTGTGCTCGGCCACCGCGATCAGGGCCTCGTCGCCGTCCAGCGCGGTGGCGGTGCGGAAGCCCTCGTGCTCCAGGTTGTACTTGACCATCTCCACGATCGACGGCTCGTCCTCCGCGATCAGGATCAGTGGTTCCATCGGTCCGTTCTCCTACCGGCTGCCTTCGGTCGCACCGATGCCGGCTCAGGCGCCGGGCCCGTCGGCCTCGTCATCGCGGCCGCTGTCGATCACCGCGAAGTTCGCGCTGTCCGATTTCGGGCGCTGGTCGATGACGTAGCTGCCGGTGACCATGAAATGGATGGTCTCGGCGATGTTGGTGGTGTGGTCGCCGATCCGCTCGATGTTCTTGGCGATGAACAGCAGGTGGGTGCAGGCCGAGATGCTGCGCGCGTCCTCCATCATGTAGGTCAGCAGCTCGCGGAACAGGCTGTTGTACATCTCGTCGACCTCGGCATCGCGCTCCCACACCTGGCGGGCGATGGCGGTGTCGCGCTCGATGAAGGCGTCGAGCACGCTCTTCATCTGCTGCTGGGTCAGCCGGCCCATGCGCTGGATCGCGCCGGACTGGCGGGTCGCCGGCATCTGGCTCAGCGCGATCGCACGCTTGGCGACGTTGGCGGCATAGTCGCCGACCCGCTCCAGGTCGGTGGAGATCTTCAGCGCGCCGATGATGTCGCGCAGGTCGCTGGCCATCGGCTGGCGCAGGGCCAGCGTGCGCACCGCGTGCTCGGCGATCTGCTGCTCGGCATGGTCGATCTCGGCGTCGGCCTCGACCACGCGCGAGGCCAGCTCGGCATTGCGCTGGACCAGCGCCTGGATCGCGGTGTTGAGCTGGTTCTCGGCCCGGCCGCCCATGCGGGCGACCATGTGGTTCAGCGCCTTCAGCTCGTCGTCGAAGGCCTTGACCGTGTGGCTCGTCTTTTCGGTGGTCGGCATGACCTGTTCCTCGCTGGCGCGCGACCGCGCGCGGATGTCCGGCTGTCGGTGGGGCGGGCTCAGCCGAAGCGGCCGGTGATGTAGTCGTGGGTGCGCTTCTCGTTCGGGCTGGTGAAGATCTGCTCGGTCTCGCCGTGCTCGACCAGGATGCCGAGGTGGAAGAAGGCGGTCTTCTGCGACACGCGCGCGGCCTGCTGCATCGAGTGGGTGACGATGACGATGGTGAAGCTTTCGCGCAGCTCGTCGATCAGCTCCTCGATCCGGGCGGTGGCGATCGGGTCCAGCGCCGAGCACGGCTCGTCCATCAGCACCACTTCCGGGTTGACCGCGATGGCGCGGGCGATGCACAGCCGCTGCTGCTGGCCGCCGGACAGGCCGGTGCCGGAGGCCTCGAGCCGGTCCTTCACCTCCTCCCACAGGCCGGCGCGCCGCAGGCTGTGCTCGACCAGCTGGTCCAGTCCGGCGCGGTCCTTGGCCATCCCGTGCAGCCGCGGGCCGTAGGCGACGTTGTCGTAGATCGACTTGGGGAACGGGTTCGGCTTCTGGAACACCATGCCGACACGGGCGCGCAGCTGCACCACGTCCAGCCGCGGGTCGTGGATGTCCTGACCGTCGATGCTGAGCCCGCCGGTGACGCGGCAGCCCTCGATGGTGTCGTTCATCCGGTTGATGCAGCGCAGGAAGGTGGACTTGCCGCAGCCCGACGGGCCGATCAGCGAGATCACCTCGTTCTCGTGGATGTCGAGATTGACATCGAACAGCGCCTGCTTCTGGCCGTAGAAGACGCTCACGTCGCGCGCCATCACCTTCGGGCTGGCGGCGCCGCTCTCGGCGGCCGCCGGTGCGGTCAGGGCGTCGAGCTGTTCGACCGTTTCCATTTTCATGCCTACCACCGTCTCTCGAATTTCTTGCGCAGGTAGATCGCCACCCCGTTCATCAGCACCAGGAAGGCGAGCAGCACCATGATCGCCGCGCTGGTCTTCTCGACGAAGCCGCGTTCGGGGCTGTCCGACCAGATGAAGATCTGCACCGGCAGCACGGTCGCCGGGCTCAGCGGGTCGGCCGGCACCGAGGCGATGAAGGCGACCATGCCGATCATGATCAGCGGCGCGGTCTCGCCCAGGGCCTGCGCCATGCCGATGATGGTGCCGGTCAGGATGCCGGGCATCGCCAGCGGCAGCACATGGTGCTGGATCGCCTGCTGGTGCGAGGCGCCCATGCCCAGCGCGCCCTCGCGGATCGACGGCGGCACCGCCTTCAGCGCGGCGCGGGTGGCGATGATGATGGTCGGCAGGGTCATCAGCGCCAGCACCATGCCGCCGGCGACCGGCGCGGAGCGCGGCAGGCCGAACACGTTGAGGAACACGGCAAGCCCGAGCAGGCCGAACACGATCGACGGCACCGCGGCCAGATTGTTGATGTTGATCTCGATCAGGTCGGTCCACAGGTTCTTCGGCGCGAACTCTTCCAGGTAGATCGCCGCGGCGACGGCGATCGGGAAGGCCAGCACCAGCGTGACCAGCATGGTGTACAGGCTGCCGACCACCGCGCTCCAGATCCCGGCGAGCTCCGGCTTGCGGCTGTCGGCGGTGGTGAAGAAGCCCCAGTCGGCCGCGCTCTCGATCAGGCCCCGCTCTTCCAGCGAATCGAGCCAGCCCATCTGCTGCTCGCTGACCCGTGTCAGCGTGTCGCCGGGGCGGGGACGCGGCGCGTTGCCCTTGAGCACCTGGATGGCATCGTCGGCCAACGGAACGGCGATGGTGACCGTCTGGCCGATCAGGTTCGGGTCGTCCAGGACCATCTGGCGCACCGCATAGCGTGCGCCGTCGCTCATCAGCGCGTTGAGTTCCCGCGTGTCGTTGCGGCCGGAGACGTCCGGGAACAGGGCGGCGAGGGCGGTGTCGACCACCTTCTTGTAGTTGGCGCCGGACAGCGTCGCCGGGTCGCGGGTGCCGTCCGGGTCGATCACGGCCTCGTCCAGCGCGACGGCCAGCTCCAGCTCGTAGGTGTAGAAGGCCGACCAGCCCTTGCCGACGATGGTGACCGTGAGGATGCCGAGCATCAGCAGCGCCAGGCCGATCGCGATCTGGCCATAGAAGCGGAAGCGACGTTCGGCGCGATAGCGCTTGCGGATCTGGGCCGGCGAGAGGACCAGCGGGCCCCGGGGCAGCGCGCCGGCTGCGTCCGGTGTAGCGGCGATGTCAGTCATACTTCTCTCGGTACTTGCGCACCACGCGGAGCGCGATCACGTTCATGGCCAGCGTGACGATGAACAGCACCAGGCCGAGGGCGAAGGCCGCCAGCGTCTTCGGGCTGTCGAACTCCTGGTCGCCGGTCAGCAGCGTGACGATCTGCACCGTCACCGTGGTCACCGCCTCGAACGGGTTGGCGGTCAGGTTGGCGGCCAGGCCGGCGGCCATCACCACGATCATGGTCTCGCCGATCGCACGGCTGACCGCCAGCAGCACGCCGGCGACGATGCCCGGCAGCGCGGCCGGGATGATGACCTGCTTGATCGTTTCCGACCGGGTCGCGCCCAGCGCGTAGGCGCCGTCGCGCAGGGTCTGCGGCACCGCATTGATCACGTCGTCGCTGAGCGAGGAGACGAACGGGATGATCATGATGCCCATGACGATGCCGGCGGCGATCGCACTTTCGGACGCGATGTCGATCTCGACGAAGCGCGGCGCGAGATAGGCCTCGCGCCAGGTGTTGCCGAGATACTGGTGCAGGTCGGCGCTGCCGCCGATCAGCGGGCTGGTGAAGGTGTAGTCGAACTGGGTCGGCGCGGTCGTTCGGGCAAGCTCGAGCACATAGGCGATCAGCTGGTCGCGCAGCTCGTCGCGCTTCGCCGCGTCGACCACCATATCCAGCACCGGGGCCAGGGTCCGGTCGATGAAGTCGGTGCGCCAGCCGTCCAGCAGCAGCGGCGACAGCGCCCAGTTGATCAGGTCCTCGAGCCCGACGCCGATCTCGCGGAAGAACGGCGCTACGGTGATCGCGGCGAAGAAGCCGTAGACCACCGTCGGCACGCCGGCCAGCACCTCCAGCGCCGGCTTGACCCAGCCGCGCACGCGCCGGTCGGCATATTCGGACAGGTAGATCGCCGAGAACAGGCCGATCGGCACGGCGACCAGCATGGCGATGGCGCTGATCAGCAGCGTGCCGGTGAACAGCGGCACCGCGCCGAAGCTGCCCGACGAGCCGACCTGGTCGGCGCGGATCGCGGTCTGCGGGCTCCACTCCAGTCCGAACAGGAAGTCCCACACCGGTACCTGGGTGAAGAACCGGAAGGACTCGAACAGCAGCGACAGCACGATGCCGACCGTGGTCAGGATCGCGATGGTCGAGCAGACGATCAGCAGGATCCGCACCGTGCGCTCGACCGCGTTGCGCGCGCCTGCATCGTCGGCTGCACCCGGCGCTGGGCGTAGCCAGCCCGAGGGCGGCCACCGCCAGCGCCAGCACGAAGATCACATAACTGCTGATCCGGCTAAGGCTCTGATAGCGATCGGCCGCCGCGGCGACCACCGGGTCGTCGGCGCCGGCGGCGTTGGCGTTCTCGGCCAGGTTGTGGATGGTGTTCATCACCAGGCCGAGCTCGTTGGACGGCAGGGCCTGGACCTCGGCCGGCAGGCCGCCGACGACCATCCAGTCGATGACGACACCCGAGAAGACGATCCACAGAACGGCAGGCAGCAGGCTGGGGATCGCGCACCAGATGGCGACGTAGAGCCCGTAATAGCCCGGCCGCGAATGCAGCGAGCGGGGCGAACCGCCGGCCAGGACGGTGGATCGCTGCCGGCCCATCCAGAAGCCGACCACCGCGAGCGCGATCAGGACGGCGAGCAACACCAAGCTAGGCATATCGGGCCCTTACCACGCGCGGCGGCAACAGTTCGGCCCGCCGCGTTCCCCCTGCATCATCGGACCTCGGGCGAGAACCGGCGGCGACCCCGTGGGACCGCCGCCGGCCGGTCGGTGCGAGGCGAAGCCTCAGTTCATCGGCGTCAGGCTGCGGGCAGAGGCGGCCATGTCGGCGCGCGCGTCGTCCGGCAGCGGGATCAGGCCGATGGCGGACAGATAGCCGTCCGGGCCCCAGGCCGCCTCGTCGGTGAAGGCGGTCACGTACTCCTGCATCCCCGGCACGACGCCGACATGCGCGTTCTTCACGTAGAAGAACAGCGGCCGCGACACCGGATAGCTGCTGTCGGCGATCGCCTCGAAGGTCGGCGCGACGCCGTCGATGGCAGAGCCGTGCAGCGTGTCCATGTTCTGGTCGAGGAAGCTGAAGCCGAAGATGCCCAGCGAGTTCGGGTTGGCCTGCAGCTTCTGCACGATCAGGTTGTCGTTCTCGCCGGCCTCGATGAACAGGCCGTCCTCGCGCATCGACTGGCAGACCTCCTTCTTGGCGTCGCCTTCCAGCGCCTCGACCTCCGCGAATGCCTCGCAGCCGTGGTCCATGACCAGCTCGACGAAGGCGTCGCGGGTGCCGGATGTCGGCGGCGGGCCCAGCACCTCGATCGGGTTCGGCGGCAGCGACGGGTCGATGTCGCTCCAGAAGGTGTGCGGGTTGGGCACCAGCGCGCCGTCGACCGGCACGGTCTTGGCCAGCGCAAGCCAGATCTGGGCACGGGTCAGGCCGTAGGTCGGCGCGGCGTTGGAGTTCGCCATCACGATGCCGTCGTAGCCGATCGTCACCTCGGTGATGGCGTCGACGCCGTTGGCGGCGCAGGCCTCGACCTCGGACGACTTGATCGCGCGCGAGGCGTTGGTGATGTCCGGCGTGTCGATGCCGGCGCCGGCGCAGAACAGGCTGAAGCCGCCGCCCGAGCCGGTGGATTCGATCACCGGGGCCGGGAAATCGGAGGTGTTGGCGAACTCCTCCGCCACCGCGGTCGCGAACGGGAACACCGTCGACGAGCCGACGATGCTGATGTAGTCACGGTTCTGCGCCTGCGCTTCGGCGCCCAGGCTGGCGCCGGCAACCACGGCGACGCCGCCGATGGCCATGGCACGCGACCAGGTCTTTGTCATACCCTCACTCCAGAATGTCTGTGGGCCGCGGCACACCGTGCGCCGCTTGGCTCAACCCCCTCATGGTGCCGCCGTCCTCGCACCCCTGCGCCCGTGTCCGGGCGGTCGTGACGCAGGCGAGCCTCTGTTCGGACGGCCGGCCGGTTCCCGATGACTTGGCAACCTGTCGAGACCCTAGTTATGGCCCAACGCAGTTTTATTGCACTGCGGTGACACTTTGATGACAGCGACGCTGCCACGGCCATGGCGTCGGTCAAACCGGCCGGGACCGAATGACGCAGGCCGGCGGCGCCGGCGCTATTCCGCTGCGGCGGCCCGATCGGCGCGGGCCGGCCTGGCGGCGGCGGGCCAGTAGACGGTGAAGGTGCTGCCCTCGCCGACCTTGCTTTCGATCTGCAGCGCGGCGCGGTGGCGGCTGACGATGTGCTTGACGATGGCCAGCCCCAGGCCGGTGCCGCCCATCGCGCGCGAGCGCGCCTTGTCGACGCGATAGAACCGCTCGGTGATGCGCGGGATGTGCTCGCGGGCGATGCCCTCGCCCTGGTCGATCACCGCCATGCCGACCGTGCCCTCGCCATCGCCGCCGGCATCGCGCGCCGCCGCCCGCCAGATCCGCACGGTCACGGTGCTGTTCTCGCGGCTGTAGCGGATGGCGTTCTCGACCAGGTTCTCCAGCACCTCGTAGATCTGGTCGGCGTCGCCGAGCACGACGGCGGCCGGGTCCTGCAGGTCGAGGGTCAGCGTGATGCCGCGGCTTCTCGCCCGCTGGTCGAGGCCGTGCAACACGGCGCGGGCGCGGGCGCCGAGGTCGACCCGGTCGGCGGGGCGGGTGTGCTCGTCCAGCTCGATCTTCGACAGCGACAGCAGGTCGTCGATCAGCCGGGTCATCCGCCGGCCCTGCTCGTCCATCAGGCCGAGGAAGCGTTCGCGCGCCTTGGGGTCGTTCTTCGCCGCGGTCGCCAGCGTCTCGATGAAGCCGATCAGCGCGCTCAGCGGCGTGCGCAGCTCGTGGCTGACGTTGGCGACGAACTCGGCGCGCAGCTGCTCGGTGCGCTTCAGCGCGGTCAGGTCGTGGACCAGCACCATCGCCACCGGGCGGGCGTCGCCGTCCGGGCCATCCGCCTGCGGCAGCCGCTCGACGATGGCGGCGAAGCTGCGGTTGACCGGCACCGGCTGGTCGAACTCGACCTCGCGCTTCATGGCGCCGTCCAGCACGTCGGCCATGGCGTCGAGCAGCGCCGGCGCGCGGCTGACCGAACTCAGGTCCTGGCCGACCAGGCGGTTGCCGAAAGTGGCGCGGGCGGCCAGGTTGGCGCCGACGATGCTGCCGGCCGCGTCGACCAGCAGCAGCGGGTTGGGCAGGTTCTCGATGATGGTCGCGTTGCTGCGCACGCCCTGCTCGGCGCGGCGCTGCTGCTCGGCCGCGCCGCTGGCCAGCCGTCCGACCGCCGCCGCCAGGTCGGCCAGCGTGCCAGCCGGCTGCGGCGCGGGCTCGCCACGGCCGGCGGCGCCGCTGGCATAGTCGGCGATGCGGGTCAGGCCGCGCTGGTGGCCGATCACCAGCGGCGCGACCGCGGCGACGGTGACCAGCCCGATGACCAGCACCCACAGCCAGGCGATCTCGTCGGCCAGCGCCAGGATCGCGGCCACGGCAACGGGCGGCGCGGCCAGCGTCGCGACCGTGCCGGCGATCGCTCGCAGCGGGGTCCGCGATCGCGCCATATGCGCTCCTTCCGTTCGGCGGCCCGACACGACGCGCCGCCACTCATCTAGAACACATGCGATAGCGCGGTTCGATGACAATCCCGTGTCGGTTTGCCCAGTTCCGCCGCCGACCCGGCGTCAACGCCCCGCGCTACCGGTCGGCGTGGCGCGTCCAGGCCTCGTGCGCCGCCAGGGCGGCGGCGTTGACGATGTCGGTCACCGTCGAGCGCATCGGCGTGATCTCGATCGGGTGGGTCAGGCCCAGCAGCAGCGGGCCGATCACGGTGGCGCCGCCCATCTGCTGCACCAGCTTGAAGGCGATGTTGGCGGTGTGCAGGTTGGGCATGATCAGCACGTTGGCCGCGCCGTTGATGCGGCAGAACGGATAGAACCGGTTGCGCAGCTCCGGGTTCAGCGCCATGTCCGGCGCCATCTCGCCGTCATACTCGAAATCGACGCCCTGCTCGTCGAGGATGCCGATCGCCTCGCGCACCAGCTGCGACGACTCGCGCCACGGGTTGCCGAAGTTGGACGAGGCCGACAGCGCCACCCGCGGCTCGTGGCCCATGCGGCGCACGTGCGAGGCGGCCTGGATCGCGATGCGGGCCAGCGCCTGCGGGGTCGGGTTCTCGTTGACGTTGGTGTCGGCGATGAACACCGTGCGGCCGCGCGCGCGCACCATCGCCAGCCCGAACACGATCTTGTTCGGCTTGGCGTCGAACACCAGCCGGATGTCGTCATAGGCGACGCCGAAGCTGCGGGTCAGCCCGGTCACCATCGCGTCGGCGTCGCCGCAGGCCACCATGCAGGCGGCGAACACGTTGCGGTTCTGGTTGACCTGGCGCTGGCAGTCGCGCAGCAGCATGCCGCGCCGCTTCTGCCGCTCGTAGAGATAGGCGGTATAGCGCTCGCGCTCGTCGGTCAGCCGCGCGTTGTGGATCTCCAGGCACTCCGCGCCGCGCAGGCCCAGCCGCTTGATCGTCTCCTCGATCACCTCCTCGCGGCCGACCATCAGCGGGGTGCCGAAGCCGGCGTTGTAGAAGGCGACCGCGGCGCGGACCGAGCGTTCCTCCTCGCCCTCCGAGAACACCACGCGCTGCGGGTTCTGGCGCACGGTCTCGAAGATCAGCTCCAGCGCGGCCGCGGTCGGGTCCAGCCGCGATTCCAGGGTCTTGCGATAGCCGGCCATGTTCTGCATCGGCCGGCGGGCCACCCCGCTGTCGATCGCCGCCTTGGCCACCGCCGGCGGAATCTGGGCGATCAGCCGCGGATCGAACGGCACCGGAATGATGTACTCGGGCCCGTATTGCAGCCGGCGGCCGCCATAGGCGTTGGCCACCTCGTCGGGCACGTCCTCGCGCGCCATCGCGGCGATCGCCTCGGCCGCGGCGATCTTCATCGGCTCGTTGATCGTGGTCGCGCGCACGTCCAGCGCACCGCGGAAGATATAGGGGAAGCCCAGCACGTTGTTGATCTGGTTCGGGTAGTCGGAGCGCCCGGTGGCGACGATCGCGTCGGGACAGGCGGCCAGCGCCTCCTCCGGCGAGATTTCCGGCGTCGGGTTGGCCATGGCGAAGATGATCGGCTTGTCGGCCATCGACCTGACCATGTCGCCGGTGACGCAGTTGGCCACCGACAGGCCGAGGAAGACGTCGGCGCCGACCAGAGCCTCGGCCAGGGTGCGGGCGTCGGTCGGCACCGCATGGGCCGACTTCCACTGGTTCATGCCGGTCTCGCGGCCCTGGTAGATCACGCCCTCGCGGTCGCACAGGATGACGTTCTCGTGGCGCACGCCCATCGCCTTCATCAGCTCGACGCAGGCGATCGAGGCGGCGCCGGCGCCGTTGGAGACGATGCGGATCTGGTCCATCGAGCGGCCGGTCAGCTGCACCGCGTTGATCAGCCCGGCGGCCGAGACGATGGCGGTGCCGTGCTGGTCGTCGTGGAAGACCGGGATGTCCATCATCTCGCGCAGCTGCTGCTCGATGATGAAGCAGTCGGGCGCGCGGATGTCCTCCAGGTTGATGCCGCCGAAGCTGGGGCCGAGATAGCGGACCGCGGCGATGAATGCGTCGACGTCCTCGGTGCCGACCTCCAGGTCGATGCCGTCGATGTCGGCGAAGCGCTTGAACAGCACCGCCTTGCCCTCCATCACCGGCTTGGATGCCGCCGCGCCGATGTTGCCGAGGCCCAGCACCGCGGTGCCGTTGGAGATGATCGCGACCACGTTGCCCTTGGCGGTGTAGTCGAACACCGTGTCCGGGTCCTCGGCGATCTTCAGGCAGGGCGCCGCCACGCCGGGCGAATAGGCCAGCGACAGGTCGCGCTGGGTGATCAGCGGCTTGGTCGGGGCGATCTCCAGCTTACCGGGCCGCCCGCTCGCATGCATGATCAGCGAGTCTTCTTCCAGGCTGGCGCGCTTTATCTCGTCGGGCATCTCGGGCGTTCCTCGGGCTCGGTTCTCAATGACCATTGGCCGGCGACCATTGGCCGGCGTCGGCGGCGCTGCGGGCGGCGACGCGGCAGCCTGGCCAAGCTTTAGCACAGCGCGCGGGCGTCACGAGCGAATTGTGACGGTGCGCAAGGCGTGCAACCGGGGCCCGGCGATGCAACTTCGAGGCCGCGTGCGAACCTTTCCGCGGCCCGGGTGTTCCACAGGCATCATTCCACGGACTAGGGAGTGCGGCAGCGATGCGTTATCAACTGGCCATTCTGGCGATTGCCGGCCTCGCGCTGGCGGCATGCGGCAAGAGCCCGCTGGAGCGCGGCCTGTCCGGCGGCGCCATCGGCGCCGGCGTCGGCGCGGCGGGTGCGGCGGTGACCGGCGGCAGCGTGCTGGGCGGTGCCGCGGTCGGCGGCGCGGTCGGTGCGGCCGCCGGCGCGCTGACCGACGAGGACGACATCGACCTGGACTGACGGCGCAATCCCTTTCGCGCGTCGGATCGGCGGGGCTTCGGCCCCGCTTTTTTTGTGCCCGGAGCCGCCGACGGTCGAATTTCTTGCATCTTCGCTGGAACTTTACGATATACTCAGTTGATAATGCGCGAGAAATTCCTACTTTGCGCACGTGGAATCGGCGAAGGAGCGACTTCGATGCGGAACATCCTTGCGATCGGCGCCGGCCTCGGCGCCCTGGTCCTGGCCGGTTGCGGCACCACGCCGCTGGATCGCGCCACCACCGGCGCCGGCATCGGCGCGGCCGCCGGCGTGGTCGGCGCGGCGATCATCGACTCCAGCCTGCTCGGCGGGGCCGCGGTCGGGGCGCTGGCCGGTGGAGCGGTCGGCGTGCTGACCACGTCCGACGACCTGTATCTCGGCGAGCCGGTGTGGGACCAGATCGGCAACTGAGCGGCAGTCGATCGGCCGAGAGGCCGATGCCGGCCGCGGATGAGCGTTTGCTCATGACCGAGAATTATGGGTCGGCCGGCGCCGCCGGCTGACATAAAGGCCCGGGCAACAACGATCGGGGGTCCGCCATGGCGATCAGGGTGACGGTTCTGGCGCTGGCCGCGCTTGCGTTGGCCGGCTGCGGCAAGTCGATCGGCGACCGCGCGCTCGGCGGCGGGCTGATCGGCACCACCGCCGGCGCCGCCGGCACCGCGATCTTCGGCGGACCGATCCTGGCCGGCGCGGCGATCGGCGCGGCGGCCGGCGCGATCACCGGCGCGGTGACCAATCCGGACGTGCTCGACCTGGGCGACCCGCCCTGGTGAGCCGGTTCGCCGCCGGCGTGCCGGCGGCACCGCGCGCGGGCCCGGCCCGAATGGGCTGCTGAACGATCCGCGCCCGGCCGCTATGCTGGCCGGCGATGAGCGACCTCGATTCACCGCCGGCCGAAGCGGCCCCCGACGGGGTGCCCGACGGCGCCACCCCGATGATGCAGCAGTATCTGGCGCTGAAGGCGCGCCACCCGGGCTATCTGCTGTTCTTCCGCATGGGCGACTTCTTCGAGATGTTCTTCGACGACGCGGTGGCGGCGTCGCAGGCGCTGGACATCGCGCTGACCAAGCGCGGCAAGCACCTGGGCGAGGACATCGCCATGTGCGGCGTGCCGGTGCACCAGGCCGAGGCCTATCTGCACCGGCTGACCGGGCAGGGCTTCCGGGTGGCGGTGTGCGACCAGCTGGAGGACCCGGCCGAAGCGAAGAAGCGGGGCGGCGCCAAGGCGGTGGTCAGGCGCGACGTGGTGCGGCTGGTCACCGCCGGCACGCTCACCGAGGATGCGCTGCTCGACGGCCGCGCCCACAATTTCCTCGCTGCGCTGGCCGACGCCGCCGGCGCGCTGGCACTGGCCTGGGCCGACATCTCCACCGGCGCCGTTGCGGTGCAGCCGGTGGCGGAGGCCGACCTCGCCGCCGCGCTGGCCCGGATCGAGCCGAGCGAGATCCTGCTGCCGGAGCGGCTGCTGCAGCGGCCCGACCTGTTCGAGGCGCTGGGCGAGCGCAAGGCGGCGCTGACGCCGCAGCCCGACGCCCGCTTCTCCAGCGCCAACGCCGCCCGGCTGCTGCAGCAGACCTACGCCGTCGGCACCATGGACGCGTTCGGCGGCTTCGGCCGGGCGGAAACCGCCGCCCTCGGCGCGCTGGTCGACTATCTGCTGCTGACCCAGAAGGGCGCGCTGCCGGCACTGCGGCCGCCGGTCCGGATGGCCGCCGGCGACGTGGTGCAGATCGACGCCGCCACCCGCGCCAACCTGGAGCTGGTGCGCACGCTGGGCGGCGGACGCAAGGGCGCGCTGCTCGACGCGGTCGACCGCACCTGCACCCATGCCGGCGGGCGGCTGCTGGCGGCGCGGCTGGCCGCGCCCGCCACCGACCCGGCCGCGATCGCCCGGCGGCTGGACGCGGTCGGCCACTTCGTCGCCGCCGAGGAACTGCGCCGCGACGTGCGTGCCGCCCTGCGCGCGGCGCCGGACCTGGAGCGGGCGCTGGCCCGGCTGTCGCTCGGCCGCGGCGGCCCGCGCGACCTGGCCGCGATCCGCGACGGGCTGGCGGCGGCGGCCGGCGTCGCCGCGCTGGTCGACCGCGCGGCGGGCCTCGGCCTGCCCGACGAGACGGCGGCCGCGTGCGGCCGGCTGACCGGCCACGACGTGCTGGTCGACCGGCTGGCCCGTGCGCTGAAGGACGAGCTGCCGGCGCTGCCCCGTGACGGCGACTTCGTCGCCGCCGGCTATGCGCCGGAGCTGGACGCGCTGCGCACGCTGCGCGACCGCAGCCGCAAGCTGATCCTGGAGCTGGAGGGCCGCTACCGGAAGGACAGCGGCGTGGCGTCGCTGAAGATCCGGCACAACAACGTGCTCGGCTACTACATCGAGGTGACGGCCACCCACGGCGAGACCCTGCGCAACCACCGCAGCGACGAAGGCACCGCCGCCTTCGTCCACCGCCAGACCATGGCCAACGCCGTGCGCTTCACCACCACGGAACTGGCCGAGCTGGAGCGGCGCATCGCCGAGGCCGCCGACAAGGCGCTGGCGCTGGAGCTGGCGCTGTTCGCCGACCTGGCCGGCGAGGCGACCGGGCGCGCCGCCGAGATCGGCGCTACGGCAGAGGCGCTTGCGGCCATCGACGTCGCCGCCGGCCTGGCCGAGCTGGCCGCGACCCAGCGCTATTGCCGGCCGACGGTGGATGCCAGCGACCGCTTCGCCATCGCCGGCGGCCGCCATCCGGTGGTCGAGCTAGCTTTGTCGCGCGCCGGCGACTCCGGTTTCGTGCCCAACGGCTGCACCCTGGAGGGGACCGCGGCCGACGGCGGCCGGCTGTGGCTGGTCACCGGCCCGAACATGGCCGGCAAGTCGACCTTCCTGCGCCAGAACGCGCTGATTGCGATCCTGGCCCAGGCCGGCAGCTGGGTGCCGGCCGACAGCGCCCACATCGGCGCGGTCGACCGGGTGTTCAGCCGGGTCGGCGCGGCCGACGACCTGGCCCGCGGCCGCTCCACCTTCATGGTCGAGATGGTGGAGACGGCGGCGATCCTGAACCAGGCGACGACGCGCAGCCTGGTCATCCTCGACGAGATCGGCCGCGGCACCGCCACCTTCGACGGCCTGTCGATCGCCTGGGCCTGCCTGGAGGACCTGCACGACCGGGTGCGCTGCCGCGGCCTGTTCGCCACCCATTTCCACGAGCTGACCCGGCTGGCCGAGCGGCTGGACGGGCTCAGCTGCCATTCGATGCGGGTGCGCGAATGGCAGGGCCAGGTGGTGTTCCTGCACGAGGTGGCGCCCGGCGCGGCCGACCGCAGCTATGGCGTGCACGTCGCCCGGCTGGCCGGGCTGCCGCCGGCGGTGGTGGCGCGGGCGGAACAGATCCTGGCGCTGCTGGAACAGCACCAGGCCCGCGGCGGCGGCGCCGGCGCGCTCGCCCCCGACCTGCCGCTGTTCCAGGCCGCGCTCAGCGCCGCCCCGCCCCCGCCGCCCGCGCCGCAGGCCGACCCGCAGGCACAGGCGTTGCTGGACGCCGTGCGCGCGCTCGACCCCGACGCGATGACGCCGCGGCAGGCGCTGGAGGCGCTGTATGCTCTGCGCGGCACGGCGGGTCCGGCCGATTGAGATCGCCTTGCCGGCCCCCGATCTGGCATAGTCGCGCCGCCAGCCAGCCAGACCGGAGCCCCTGAATGCCGTTGATCGAGGTCGACAATCCGCGTGCGGTGATCGACCGCAAGGCGCTGGTCGGCCGGATCGCGGCGCACAAGGCCGACGCCGCCACGCCGAAGGGCCGCGCCGCGGTGCTGAAGCTGCTGAAGGAGGCGCTGGCCGCCGGCGAGGCCGAGATCAAGGCGCGCTTCATGGCCGAGCCGCAGGGCGACACCGCGGTGCACGCCCGCGCCTATCTGATCGACCAGATCGTCCGCCTGGTTCACGACTTCGCCGCCGACATCCTGCACCCGGTCGCCAACCCGACCGCCGGCGAGCGGCTGAGCGTGGTCGCGGTCGGCGGCTATGGCCGCGGCGAGCTGGCGCCGTTCTCCGACATCGACCTGCTGTTCCTGCGCCCGTACAAGCAGACGCCGCGCGGCGAGCAGGTGGTCGAATCGATGCTGTACCTGCTGTGGGACCTGGGCTTCAAGGTCGGCCACGCCACCCGCTCGGTCGCCGAGTGCATCCGGCTGGGCAAGGCCGACGGCACCATCAGCACCGCGCTGCTGGAGGCGCGCTGGATCTGGGGCGACCAGCAGCTGTTCCAGGAGCTGCGCAAGCGCTATCGCGCAGACCTGACCCAGGGCGCGGCGCGCGAGTTCGTCGAGATGAAGCTGGCCGAGCGTTCGGCCCGCCATGCCCGCATGGGCGACAGCCGCTATGTGCTGGAGCCGAACATCAAGGACGGCAAGGGCGGCCTGCGCGACCTGCACACGCTGGGCTGGATCGCCAAGTTCGTCTACGGCGTCGAGCAGATCGACCAGCTGGTCGACAAGAAGGCGCTGACCCGCAAGGAGGCGGCGACATTCGCCCGCGCGCAGAGCTTCCTGTGGACCGTGCGCTGCCTGCTGCACTACCTGGCCGGCCGCGCCGAGGAGCGGCTGACCTTCGAGATCCAGCCGGAGATCGCGGCGCGGCTGGGCTATACCGACCATGCCGGCACCAGCGGGGTCGAGCGCTTCATGAAGCGCTATTTCCTGACCGCGAAGGAGGTCGGCGACCTGACCCGCATCTTCTGCGCGACGCTGGAGGCGGAGCAGACCAAGTCGCGCTTCCGCATCCCGCGGCTCAGGCTGCGCCGCGACGAGTTCGGCGGCTTCGGGCTGGACAACGGCCGGCTGACCCATGTCGAGGCCGACACCTTCCTGGCCGACCCGCGCAACCTGCTGCGCCTGTTCCGCGTCGCCCAGCGCCACGAGGTCGACATCCACCCGCGCGCGCTGCAGCTGGTCAGCCGCAACCTGAAGCTGGTCGACAAGGCGCTGCGCGAGGACGAGGAGGCCAACCGGCTGTTCCTCGAGATGCTGACCGCGCCCGACCCGGAGCCGACGCTGCGCCGGCTGAACGAGGCCGGCGTGTTCGGCCGCTTCGTGCCGGAGTTCGGCCGCATCGTCGCGCAGATGCAGTACAACATGTACCACGTCTACACGGTCGACGAGCACACCATCTATGCGATCGGCATCCTGTCGCGGATCGAGCGCGGCGAGCTGGCCGACGAGCTGCCGCTGGCCAGCGAGCTGATCGGCAAGATCGTCTCGCGCCGGGTGCTTTACGTCGCCGTGCTGCTGCACGACATCGCCAAGGGCCGCGGCGGCGACCACAGCGAGCTCGGCGCCAAGGTGGCGCGCCGGCTGTGCCCGCGCCTCGGCCTCAACGCCGAGGAGACCGAGACGGTCGCCTGGCTGGTGCTCTATCACCTCGTGATGAGCGAGACCGCGTTCAAGCGCGACCTCGGCGACCCGAAGACGATCGAGGACTTCGTCCGCCTGGTGCAGTCGCCGGAGCGCCTGCGCCTGCTGCTGGTGCTGACGGTGGCCGACATCCGTGCCGTCGGCCCGCAGGTGTGGAACGGCTGGAAGGCCTCGCTGCTGCGCGAGCTGTATCACGTCGCGCTGGAGGCGATGGTCGGCGGGCTGGAGGTCGACACCGCCGGCGAGCGGGTGGCGCGCAAGCTCGCCACCCTGCGCGAGCGGCTGGCCGACTGGCCGCAGGCCGATTTCGACGAGCACGTGGCGCGCGGCTTCGCCGCCTACTGGCTGTCCTACGACATCGACACGCTGGCCAGCCATGCCCGCATGGTGCGTGCCGCCGAGATCGAGGACCTGCCGCTGGCGGTGCAGACCCGGGTCGACAAGGCCCGGGCGGTGACCGAGATCACCGTCTACACCTTCGACCAGCACGGCCTGTTCTCGCGCATCGCCGGCGCGCTGACCGTGGCCGGCGCCGACGTGGTCGACGCGCGCATCCACACGCTGAACAACGGGCGCGCGCTCGACACCTTCTGGGTGCAGGACACGCTGACCGGCACCGGCACGCCGGCCGCATTCGACCGGCCCGACCGGCTGGCCAAGCTGTCGAGCTATCTGGAGCAGAGCTTCCGCGGCCGGCTGCGGGTGAAGAAGGTGATGAGCGAGCGCAGCTTCCAGCCGCGGCGCAACCGCGTGTTCAAGCTGGAGCCGCGCGTGCTGATCGACCAGAAGGCCAGCGCCACCTGCACGGTGATCGAGGTCAACGGCATCGACCGGCCGGGCCTGCTCTACGCGCTGACCCGCGCGCTCAGCGAGCGCAACACCATCATCCGCTCGGCCAAGATCTCCACCTTCGGCGAGCGCGCCGTCGACGTGTTCTACGTGCAGGACCTGTTCGGCACCAAGATCATGCACGAGGGCAAGCTGGCCGCCATCCGCCGCCGCCTGCTCGCCGTGCTGACCGAGCCCGCCGGCGGCGAGCCGGAAAAGCAGCCCGAGGCGCAGGCCGCGGAATAGCCGATCCGCGCGCCGTCGCGCCCGTTTCGAGGGCGGACGCGATTGCCAAGCGCGCATGCCGCGGCTAATCAGGCGGCAAAACCAAGCGCGGCATTGGGGGACATGATGAAATCTGCATCGACCGTCGCACGGCGGGCGGCCGGCGTTGCCTGTTTTCCGTTCGGCCTGGTCGCGGCCGGCGGCGCGGCGGTGGCCCAGGAGGCGGCCCAGGCGGCCCAGGCGGCGGTGCCGGATACCGGGCCGGCGTTCGACCCGGCCAGCACCGCCTGGATCCTGACCGCGACGGCGCTCGTGCTGTTCATGACCATGCCCGGGCTGGCGCTGTTCTATGGCGGGCTGGTGCAGATCCGCAACGTGCTGTCGGTGCTGATGCACTGCGTCGCCATCGCCTGCCTGATGTCGGTGCTGTGGATGGTCGGCGCCTACGGCCTGGCCTTCGGCGACGGCGGCGGGCTGAACGGGGTGATCGGCGGCCTCGGCAAGGCGTTCATGGCCGGCGTCGACCGCGGCGCGGTCGCCAACGGCCTGCCGGAATCCGTGTTCTTCATGTTCCAGATGACCTTCGCGATCATCACGCCGGGGCTGATCGTCGGCGCCTATGTCGAGCGCATCCGCTTCGGCGCGGTGCTGCTGTTCAGCGGCCTGTGGCTGGTCGTCGTCTATGCGCCGGTCTGCCACTGGGTGTGGGGCGGCGGCTGGCTGGCCGGGCTCGGCGTGATGGACTTCGCCGGCGGGCTGGTGGTGCACGCCACCGCCGGCGTCGCCGCCATCGTGATCGCGGTGATGCTGGGCCGGCGCGACGGTTTTCCGGAGCACATCCGCCCGCCGCACAACCCGGCCATGACCATGATCGGCGCGGCGATGCTATGGGTCGGCTGGTACGGCTTCAATGCCGGCAGCGCGCTGGCCGCCGACCAGTCGGCCGGCATGGCGCTGACCGTCACCCACATCTCCGCCGCCGCCGCCGGGCTGACCTGGATGGCGCTGGAGAAGCTGCGCTTCGGCAAGCCCAGCATGGTCGGCGCGGTCACCGGCCTGATCGCAGGGCTGGCCACCATCACCCCCGGCTCCGGCTATGTCGGCCCGATCGGCGGCCTGGTCTACGGCGTCGCCGCCAGCCTGCTCTGTTTCGCCGCGGTGCAGTGGATCAAGCACCGCCTGAAGGTCGACGATTCGCTCGACGTGATGGCGGTGCACGGGGTCGGCGGCATCCTCGGCACGCTGCTGACCGCGGTGTTCGCGCTGGAAGGGCTCGGCGGGGTCGGCCTCGGCACCGACGGCAGCGTCGGCGGCCAGCTCGGCGTGCAGGCGCTGGGCGTGGTCGCGGTCTGCGCCTGGTCGGCGATCGCCAGCATCGCCATCGTGCTGGTGGCGAAGGCGACGACCGGTTTGCGCGTCAGCCGCGAGGCCGAGACCGAGGGCCTCGATTTGACCGCGCACGGCGAGCGGGCCCAATATGACTAGCGAGCGAGTCGGGTGCGGCGGCGGAACCCGCTGCCTGGACGGGAGCGGGTGCGATGAAACTGGTGATGGCGATCATCAAGCCTTTCCGGCTTGACGCCGTGCGCGAGGCGCTGACCGAGCTGGGCGTCGCCGGGCTCACCGTGACCGAGGTCAGCGGGTTCGGCCGGCAGAAGGGCCACACCGAGATCTATCGCGGCGCGGAGTACAAGGTGCATTTCGTGCCGAAGGTGAAGATCGAGGTCGCGGTCGCCGACGACATCCTCGACCGGGTGGTGCAGACGATCCAGGAGAATGCCAGCACCGGCGAGATCGGCGACGGCAAGATCTTCGTCGCCGACATCGACATGGCGATCCGCATCCGCACCGGCGAGACCGGCGACAAGGCGCTGTAGGCGCCCGCCCCGGCGGCCGGCGCCCTGCGGCCGGTTCCAGCGGCTGAGGCGCGGCGCGGGGCGTTCGGGCAGACAATCATGACGCTGCTGCGTTCGATCACCACCGTCGGCGGGCTGACCATGGTCAGCCGCATCCTCGGCTTCGTCCGCGACCTGCTGATCGCCGCGGTGGTCGGCTCCGGCCCGGTGGCCGACGCCTTCTTCGTCGCCTTCAAGCTGCCGAACCTGTTCCGCCGGCTGTTCGCCGAGGGCGCGTTCAACGCCGCCTTCCTGCCGCTGTTCGCCGGCGCGCTGGAGCAGGAGGGCCGGCGGCGGCGCGGCGCTTCGCCGGCCACGCCATCGGGGTGATGCTGATCGTGCTGATCCCGTTCACCGTCGTCATGCAGGCGGCGATGCCGTGGATCGTGCCGGCGATCGCGCCCGGCTTCGCCGATCGGGCGGACGCCTTCGACCTGGCGGTGATGTTCGGCCGGCTGACCTTCCCCTATCTGATGATGATGGCGCTGGTGGCGCTGTTCAGCGCGATCCTGAACACCTACTACCGGTTCTGGGCTGCCGCCGCGGCGCCGATCCTGCTCAACGTCATCCTGATCCTGTGCGTGCTGGTGCTGACGCCGGTGATGCCGACGGCCGGCCACGCGCTGTCGTGGGGCGTGGCGGCGGCGGGGATCGGCCAGTTCCTGTGGCTGGCGGTGGCCTGCCGGCGCATCGACATGCTGCCCGCCCTGCCGCGGCCGCGGCTGACGCCGCGCATGCGCCGGTTCGGCAGGCTGATCGTGCCCGGCGCGATCGGCGCCGGGGTGGTCCAGCTCAACATCGTGGTCGGCACCATCTTCGCCTCGCTGATCCCCGGCGCGGTGTCGTGGCTGTACTATGCCGACCGCCTGAACCAGCTGCCGCTCGGCGTGGTCGGCGCGGCGGTCGGCGTCGCCCTGCTGCCGATGCTGACCCGCCAGCTGAAGGCCGGCGAGACGGTCCAGGCGATGCAGACGCAGAACCGGGCGATCGAGTTCGCGCTGCTGCTGACGCTGCCGGCGACGGCGGGGCTGATCGCGATTCCGCACCTGATGGTGGCGGTGCTGTTCGAGCGCGGTGCGTTCACCGCCGCCGACACCGCGGCCACCGCCGGCGCGCTGATCGCCTATGCCGTCGGGCTGCCGGCCTATGTGCTGGTCAAGGCGCTGCAACCGGGCTTCTTCGCGCGCGAGGACACCCGCACCCCGGTGGTGATCGCCGGCGCATCGATGGCGGCCAATGCCGCGCTGACCCCGCTGCTGATGTGGCCGCTGGGCCATGTCGGCATCGCGCTGGCGACCGCGGTGGCGGCCTGGGCCAACGCGGTCGGCCTGTGGGTGGTGCTGCGCCGCCGCGGCCATCTGGCGATCGACAGCGGGCTCGCCCGCCGGGCGCCGCGCATCGTCGCCTGCAGCCTGGCGATGGCGCTGGTGCTGGCCGGGCTGGCCTGGGCCGGCGACGGCTGGCTGGCGGCCGGCGCGCCGGAACGGCTGGCGGCGACGATCGGCCTGCTGGCGGTCGGCGGGCTGGCCTTCGCCGCCGGCGTGCAGCTCAGCGGCGGCGCCGACCTGCGCGTGGTGCTGCGGATGGTGCGGCGCCGGCGGGCCTGAGCGCCGTTGTGCCGGCCCGAACCGGCCGGTCAGGCGGCGGCGCCGACCAGGGCGTCGAACTCGGCGTTCATCACCGCCGCGGTGGCGGCGACGGCATCGGCCAGGTCGGCGATCACGTCGGGAATCGGGCGCTCCAGGTCGTCGACATATTGCAGCGCGGCCGCGAGCTCGGCGACACGGACCGCGCCGAAATTGGCCGAGACGCCCTTCAGGCAATGGGCGACCTCCGACAGCTGGGTGCGGTTGCCGGCGGCGTCCGCGGCGCGCAGTTCGTTGAGGTTCTTCTCCGCCGCCGACAGCATCATCGCGACCATGTCGCGCAGCGACTCGCGGCCCATCGCGAGCGCGAGCTGGTGCAGCGCGTTGGCATCGATCAGCGTGCGGTCGAGCGCGGCCGGCGCGGCGGCGCGCGCATCCGTTGCGGCTTCGGGCACATCTTCCTCCTCCGCCGGCCGGGTCGACAGCGTGCGCAGCACGCGGTCGAGCTCGGGCCATTCGATCGGCTTGGTCAGCACCTCGTCGAGCCCCGCCTCCAGGTAGCCGCGGCGATGCTCCGGCGAGGCGTTGGCGGTCAGCGCCACGATCGGTACGCGCCTGGCCGGCGCCGGCAGGTCGCGGATCGCCTTGGTGGCGGTCGGCCCGTCCATCACCGGCATCTGCATGTCCATCAGCACCAGGTTGTAGCCGGTGTCCTGGGTGATGCGCTGCACCGCCTTCAGGCCGTTCTCGACCGCGTCGACCTTGTAGCCCATGCCCGACAGCATCGAGACGATCAGCATGCGGTTGACCGGGTTGTCCTCGGCCAGCAGCACGCGGATGCCGGCCGCCTGCTCCGGCGTGACCGTCGGGGCCGGATCGGGCGCGGCGGCGGGCTGTTCCACCTGCGGCTCGGCGCCTTCGGCCCGCGCGGTGTCCACGACCATGGTGAACCAGAAGGTCGATCCCTGGCCCGGGGTGCTCGCCACGCCGATCTCGCCGTGCATCGCCTCGACCAGGCGCCGACAGATGGCCAGGCCCAGGCCGGAACCGCCGTATTTGCGGGTGGTCGACGCGTCGGCCTGCACGAAGGCGTTGAACAGCCGTGCGATCTGCTCCTCGCTGAGGCCGATGCCGGTGTCCTCGACCTCGATGCGCAGGCGCAGCCCGGTCTCGGGCTGGGCGCCGTCGGGACGGACGCGGACCTCGACGAAGCCCTTCTCGGTGAACTTGACCGCGTTGCCGACCAGGTTGTTCAGGATCTGGCGCAGCCGGGTCGGGTCGCCGACCAGCGGCGTCGGGATCGCCGGATCGAAGCGCAGCCGCATCACCGTCGAGCGGTCGTCGGCCTTGTCCTCGAACAGGGTCAGCACCTCCTCGCACAGCGTCTGCAGGTCGAACTCGGTGTTCTCGATGGTCAGGCGGCCGGCCTCGATCTTGGAGAAGTCGAGGATGTCGTTGAGCAGCGCCAGCAGGGCGTCGGCCGAGCGGCGCAGCGTGTCGACATAGCGGTCCTGCTCGGTGGACAGCGCGGTGCGCTGCAGCAGGTCGATCATCCCCTTCACGCCGGTCATCGGCGTGCGCAGCTCGTGGCTCATCATCGCCAGGAAGTGCGACTTCGCCTCGTTGGCCGCGTCGGCCTTCGTCCGCTCGCTGGCATACATCTCGGCCAGCTCGGCCAGCCGCTGCGACTGCTCCTCGACCCGCGAGCGCGAGATCTCCAGGTCGCTGATGTAGTGGTTCAGGATCTCCTCGTTGTGGCGCAGCTTGGCCTCGTTGCGCTTCAGCGCGTCGATGTCGGAATAGACGCTGACCGTGCCGCCGTCGGCGGTGCGGCGCTCGGAGATCAGGTACCAGTGGTCGGCGATGCGGAATTCCTTGCGCAGCAGCGCCTCGCGGGCCAGCGTCTCCTCGCGTTGGGCGCACAGCAGCGCGATGTCGTTGCCCGGCGCGCCGCCGTCCTCGGCATGGCCGGGCCCGGCGGTTGCGACCTCGGGCTGCATGGCGCGCAGGATGTCGCGGAACGAGGCGCCGGGCACCGCCACGTCGTCGAACCCGGGCGCCAGCCGGCGGAAGCGCTGGTTGCACATCACCAGCCGGTCGTCGCTGTCCCACAGCGCGAAGCCTTCGTTGATCGATTCGACGGCGTCGCTGAGGTGGCGCTCGACGCGCTGGACGGTCTGCTCGGCCAGATGCTTCTGCGAGGCATCGACCACGGTGATCTGCAGCGCCGGCTCACCCATCCAGTCGATCGGGCGCGGCAGGATGTCGACCCACATCTTCTCGCCGCTGCGCTTGCGCACGACGCGGCGCGACGGATAGGCCGGCTGGCGCCTGGCCAGCTGGTTGGCCCAGACCTGGTCGTAGCCGCCCGCGTCGGCCTCGCACACCATCGGGAAGATATCGCTTTCCGCCAGCACCTCGTCGACCGAACCGAAGCCGTACATGTCGGCGAAGGCCTTGTTGGCGAACAGCGGCATGAAGCGGCGGTGGATGACGATGCCCTGGATCGAGCCTTCGATCAGCTCGCGGAAGCGGGCCTCGGTGCGCATGCGCTCGATCTCGGCGGCATGCAGGCGGGTGATGTCCTGGCCGACGCCGCGGAACCCGGTCAGGCGGCCGTCGGCCTCGATGATCGGCTGCCCGCTTTCGCGCCGGTGGACCAGGCTGCCGTCTGGCTTGACGCTGCGCAGCTCGACGTCGCGATAGGCCGCCTTGCGGCGCTTGGTCTCCTCGAACCACTGCAGCAGCAGCTCGCGGTCCTCGGCGGCGACGAAGTCGAACATGCTGCGGCCGGTGACCTGGTCGACCGGATGGCCGAGGACGTCGGCGATGCGGGCGGAGACGAAGCGGTACTGACCGTCGGCGTCGATTTCCCAGATATACTCGCCCGCCGCCTCCGCGATCTGGCGGAAGCGCTCCTCGCTGGCGCGCAGCGCGCGGGCCGCCTTGTTGCGCTCGGTCAGGTCGCGCAGGGCGGCCAGCATCATCGCCCGCCCGGCCAGCTGGACCGATGTCAGCGTCACCTCGACCGGGACCGAGATGCCGCTGACCGTGGTCAGCCGCGCGTCGCAGCGATGGTGGCCGTTGGCGCGGGCCAGCGCGGCCATGTCGCTGAAGGCAAGCCCGTTGCGGTCGCGCTGGCTGTCGCCGGAGATGCCGATCGCGGCGTCGGGCGACAGGATATCGGCCAGGTCCATGCCGATCAGCCGGCCCTTGGTGCCGCGGCCGGTGATCTCGATCGCCGCGCGGTTGCAGTCGATCACCCCGGTTTCGTCGTACAGGAAGTGGGCGTCGGCCGACAGCTCGAACAGCAGCCGGAAGCGCTCGTCGGACGAAACCCGCTCGGTCACGTCCGACAGCTGCCAGACCTCGGTCTCGTCGTGCCGGCTCAGCGCGAACTCGACATAGCAGTGGGTGCCGTCGCGGGTGGTCAGCGGCATCACCGTCGGGCCG
>JAWKYB010000025.1 GCA_041396705.1 Alphaproteobacteria bacterium | reverse complement strand
CTTTCCGCTGCTCGCCCGCGACGGCGGGGTGCTGGAGCGGGCCGGCCACACCGAGGCCGCGGTCGACGTGGCGCGGCTGGCCGGCATGGTGCCGGCCGGCGTGATCTGCGAGATCATGAACGACGACGGCACCATGGCCCGCCTGCACGACCTGGTGCCGTTCGCGCAGTTCCATGGGCTCAAGATCGGCACGATCGCCGACCTGATCGCCTACCGCACCCGGACCGAGAGCCTGGTGCGGCGCGAGCAGAGCCTGGCGATCGATTCGATGTTCGGCGGCCGCTGGCAGCTGACCGTCTATCGCAACACCATCAACGGCGTGCGGCATGTCGCGCTGGTCCAGGGCGAGCTCGGCTCCGGCGGCCCCGCCATGGTGCGCATGCACGCGCTGAACGGCCTGCAGGAGATCCTCGGCGACCTGGCCAGCGGGCGTGCCGGCGACCTGCACAATGCGATGACGATGATCGGCGCGGCCGGGCGCGGTGCGGTCGTGCTGATCGGCGACGGCGAGGCCGACATGGTGGCCGGGCTGCTGCGCGGCCACGGCACCGGCAGCCCGCGCGAGGACGCCGAGCTGCGCGACTACGGCATCGGCGCGCAGATCCTGCACGATCTCGGTGTGCGCGAGATGATCCTGCTGTCGCGTTCCGACAAGACCGTGGTCGGGCTGCAGGGCCACGACCTGAAGATCGTCGAGCGGCGCGACATCGCCGCAGGCTAGTCGGGTCGGCGTCGCGCCTTCGGGCCGGGGGACGGTTGCACCCCCGGCTTCTTGTCGACGGCCCGGCCGTCGGCCCCGTTATCCAACGCGAATTCGGCGAATGCGGGGTCGAGCTCGTGCAGCAGGCACGGCGGCGACGCGAGCGGCCGCAGGTCGTCGTCCTCGTCGTCGTCGGGCGCTTGCATCGCTGCGGCACTCCAGGGCTGAACCTAGCTCGCCAAGATCATATCAGGTGGTCTCGACCGGGGCACGCATCGGCTGAGCGGGTCGACGTACTTGTCCTTGACCGACCGATCGCGGTGTCGTATTCAACCGATCAGTTGTGAACCGAATGGTTTAGTGCGACATGGCGAGCGACCGGCTGAGCCTGACCCTGTCGGCCCTGGCCGACCCGACCCGTCGCGGCATCCTCGCCAGGCTGGCGCAAGGGGAGGCGTCGGTGACAGCACTGGCGGAGCCCTATGCCATGAGCCTGGCCGCCGTCTCCAAGCATCTGAAGGTGCTGGAGAACGCCGGCCTCGTTACCCGCGGCAGGTCCGCGCAGTGGCGGCCGTGCCGGCTGGATCCGGCGCCGCTCGCCGCCGTTTCGAACTGGCTGGAACAGTACCGCGCCCAGTGGGAGGCGCGGCTGGATCGGCTGGAGGACCATGTGCGGGCGTTGCAGGACGGGGAGGACATGGATGGCAGGTGAATCCGCGCGAGCCGGTGCCGCACCGGGCGCCGACAACGAGATCGTCATCACCCGGTTGCTGCGGGCGCCGCGCGCGCTGGTCTGGCGGGCGTGGACCGATCCGGCGCAGCTGCCGCTGTGGTGGGGCCCGCAGGGCTTCCGCTGCGAGACGGCCGAGATCGACATCCGGGTGGGCGGAAGCTGGCGCTTCAGGATGATCGCGCCGGACGGCACGATCTATCCGAACCGGGTCGTCTGGCAGGAAATCGTGCCGCCGGAGCGGCTGGTCTACACCATCGACGACGACGGCGGCGATTTCGAGCCGTTCCAGGCCGTCACCACCTTTGCGGAAGAAGGCGCCGGCACCCGGGTCACCATGCATACCGTGTTTTCGTCGGCCGCGCGGCGGGCGGACCTGGCGGCGCGGGGCGCGATCGAGGGCGGCGAGAGCACGATCGACTGCCTGGAGGCGCATCTGGCGGCCATCGCCAGCAACGGGTGAGCTGGAGCGTTCGGTGCGCCGTCCCGTGGAGACCCGGGCCGTCCATGGCCGGCGGCGCTGCAGGGTCGCGGTCGTCGTTGGCTTTGTCTGTTCGCCACGGTAGCGCGGACATACTGCCGCCGAACGGCTGAGGAGCGCCCGTCCGGCACGTTCCGCGCCGTGTCGCCGGCGCGCCGCCCGGGGGGCAGCCGCAACCCGCAATCCGGCGAGAATGCGGCGTTTTCCGGTCAATTGCGGCATGCCGAAGATCAATTACGGATTCGTGATCGAAGTCACAGGGCCTCCGCGCGGCCATGCCCAGATCTCGCGCATCGGCGGGGCGTGGGGTCCCCGCCATGGGACAGGGAACCGCTCACATGCTTCGCACCATCCGCACCGCCGCCGTCGCCGCCGCCGTTCTGGCTTCCGCATCCGCCGCCGCGCTGGCCGGCCAGCAGGACTTCACCGTGGTGAACGACAGCGCCCAGGACATCTACTACCTGTTCGTGTCGCCGCAGAGCTCGGACAACTGGGGCGACGACATCCTCGGCCAGAGCATCATCCCGGCCGGCGACTATGTCGACGTCCAGATGGACAACTTCGGCAGCGAGTGCCTGTTCGACATCCAGGTCGCCAACGCCTATGGCGAGACCCTCGAATTCTGGGGCGTCGACCTGTGCAGCGTCTCACAGGTGGTCGTGCAGTAACGCCGGTCGCCGGCGCCGCCGCGGCGCCGCACCTGCGACGAACCGAGCCGCCGCCGGGGCCTCCCGGCGGCGGTTTGCATTTCGACAGGGGAAAGGCGTGCGACAGCCGGGACCGTGGGGGGCGGCGCGGATCAGGCCACGTCGGCGTCGGCCCGTGCCGTCGTCACCAGGGTGCGGCTGGAGTCGAACAGGATGCGGATGCGGGTGCCTTCGCCGGGTCGGCTGGTCAGCTCGAACACGCCGCCGTGGCGCTGCGCCAGCTCCTTGGCGATCGGCAGGCCGAGTCCTGCCCCTTGCGAGACGCGGCTCATCGGCGAGACGACCTGGCCGAACGGCTGCAGCGCGCGCTGCTGCTCTGCCGCATCCATGCCGATGCCGGTATCGCTGACCATCAGCCAGATCGCATCCCCGCTCTGGCCGGCGGCGAAGGCGACGGTGCCGCCCTTGGGCGTGAACTGGACGGCATTGGTGCCCAGGTTGATCAGAATCTGCTCGATCGCGGTCTTGTCGGCAAGCAGCCGCGGCAGCGCGGCCGGTACGTCGCGCTTGATGGTCAGGCCGCGCTTTTCCGCCGACAGTCCGATGATGCGGATCACCGCGTCGATACTGGCTTGCAGCGAGACCGGCTCCTCGTTGAGATGGAACTCGCCGCTCTCGATCGCCGACAAATCGATGATCGAGTTGATCACGCCGAGCAGGTGGCGCCCGCTGGTGTGGATGTCACGGGCATATTCGCTGTAGCGCGGGTGACCGATCGGGCCGCGCACCTCGCGCATGATCACCTCGGAAAAGCCGATGATCGCGTTCAGCGGCGTGCGCAGCTCGTGACTGACGCTGGCCAGGAACTCCGACTTGGCGCGGTTCGCCGCCTCGGCCTCGTCGCGGGTCGCCTCCAGCTCCTGCGTGCGCAGGGCGACGCTGCGGCGGATCGCGGCGTTCTGCACGGCGAGCACGCCGACCAGCGTGCCGAGCAGCAGGGTCAGCGCGACGCCGCCCAGCGTGACCACCGTGCCGAGGCCGGTTGCCGGTCCGCCGTCGAACGCCTCGAACAAATACCAGTCGAAGGTGAGCCGGGCCTCGCCGTGTACCAGCCGGAAGTCGAGCACGTCGATTGCGGCGGCCGGGTCGGCCGGTCGCGGCGTCACGCTTTCGATATGGCTGACCGGCTCCCACTCGGTGCCGCGCTGGGTCAGGTGCAGTTGCAGGCCCGCCGGCGTCAGCCCGTGGACGTGGGCGATGACGTCGCTGAAGTCGATCAGCGCCACCACGAGGCCGCTCTGGCTGCGCTGGCCCGGAAAGACCGGTCGTTCGGCGAGCGCCACCCACTGGCTGCCGCCGCGTTCGAACACAGGGCTGGCGATCACCTCGTTGGGCCGGCGATAGGCGGTGGCGACGGCGGCGTGCAGCGCCGGCTCGGTCGACAGGTCGGTGCCCAGCGACAGCATGCGCGCGTCTGTCGAGTTCAGCATCACGGCGAAATGCTCGTAGGCGTCGGGGGCATTCGCCGCGCCGTTGCCGACGATATGCAGCGGCTCGCCCAGCTGCGCCTCGACCTCGCCGCGCCGCTCGCCGGTGACACGCTGGACGAAGGCGGCTTCCGCCAGCCGGAATAGCGCATCGGGCTCCTGCGCCAGCTCGATGGTGGCGCGGAACATGAAGCCGGTCAGGGCGTCGTCGCGGCTGACCTGGGCCGACAGGGCGCGCACGATCGTGCGCGCGTCGATCAGCAGATTGTCGAAATAGCTGGTCAGCAGGCGGGCCTGGTTGTCGGCCTTGGCGTGCCAGGCCTCGAACGCCTGGTCCGACAGGGTGCTGCCCGCCACGATGGAGCCGGCGACGCCAGCCACAAGGACGCATGCGCCACCCAGTCCGATGGCCCATTTCGATACGCTGCGCAGGCGATCCTGCATGGGGAACCGTGGCTGTGGTGGCATCCGCCCACATCGAATTGTTGCCAATAGTTTAGACGGCGCGTCGCAGCCAATACAAGCCTGTCATCTTTGCGAAAGGCCCGAAAACAGACGGCGTGCCGGCTTTGATTACCGGTTGGTAACCGGATCGTGGACATTGCCTTGCAGAATCGGGGCAAGGTCTGTCGGCGCCGGGCACTGCCGCGCCATGCGGTTGCAGGCGCCTGTGGCGCGACGCCCATGGCGGCCTGGGCTGCGGCAGGCTAGAAGTGCGGCCGACGCGCTGCGTCGCAAACAGGGGAGGAAGGCTGATGAACAAGTTCGGTGTGCACGCGCTGGTCTGGGTCGGCGGCTGGTCGGAAGCGGAAAGCGAGCGCGCGATCGCCGGCACGGCGGAACTGGGCTACGACCTGATCGAGATCCCGCTGCTGAACCCGGCCAAGGTCGATGCCGCGCGCACGCGCCGCCAGCTCGAAGCCCACGGGCTGACGGCTACGTGCTCGCTTGGGCTGGCGCCTGATACCGACATCTCCGGCGAGGACGATGCGGCGGTGGCCCGCGGCGAGGCCCTGCTCAATGACGCGCTGGCGGTGACGCGCGATATCGGCGCCAAGTACATGGGCGGCGTGATCTATTCCGCTCTCGGCAAGTACAACCGCCCGCCCACGGCGAAGGGGCGGGCCAACTGCGCCGGCGTGCTGAACCGCCTGGCGGCCAAGGCCAAGGCCTCCGGCATCACGCTGGGGCTGGAGGCGGTGAACCGCTATGAAACCAACCTTCTCAATACCTTGGCGCAAGCCGGCGAATTCATTGATGAAATCGGTGCCGACAATGTCGTCGTCCACGCCGACACCTATCACATGAACATCGAGGACGGGAACCTGGCCAAGGCCGTCCGCGACTGCGGCGCCAAGGTGGGCTATGTGCACATCGGCGAAAGCCACCGCGGCTATCTCGGCACCGGCACCATCGATTTCACCGCCGTCTTCCGCGCGCTGCACGAGATTGGCTACGGCGGCTCGATCGTGTTCGAGTCGTTCTCGTCGGCCGTGGTCGACCCGCAGTTGTCGACCGCGCTGGCGGTCTGGCGCAACCTGTGGAGCGACAGCCGCGACCTGGCCGCCAAGGCCAAGGCGTTCATGGAAGCGGGCTGGGATTCGGCGCGGCGCGCGACCAACGGGTAGGAGAACTCCTGATCCGCGGGGTTGTGCGACCGCAGGCATGCCGGTCTGACCTGGCCTGCTGCCGGCGCCGCCCGGCGCCGATCGATCGTCGGCTGACCGGGCCGCGGCACAACATCCGCCGGCGGCAAGGGCCTCGGCGGACTGCATCGCCACTGCCTGCCGGCCTGCGGCCGCGGCCCGAGATGTTGCGGTCGGTCAGCCTTCGATCAGGCGCTGCCACCAGCCGCGACGCGGCTGCCCGCGCCGGGCCGCCGCCTGTTCGGCCTGCACCGGTTCGACGGTATCGTCCGGCGCCGTCTCGGTGCTTTCCGGCTCGGGCTCGGTCTCTGCCCGTTGCTGTTCGGCCGGCGACGCGATCGGCTCGTCGGCTTCGTCGGCCGGTTCCGCTTCCGCCTCGTAGCCGTTCATCGCTTCCGGCTCGGCATCTGCCGCCATCTCGGGTTCCGCAACGGCATCCTCGACCGTCTCGGCATTCGCCTCGGCAAGCTCCGATTCC
Source organism: Alphaproteobacteria bacterium (assembly GCA_041396705.1). Lineage (NCBI taxonomy): Bacteria > Pseudomonadati > Pseudomonadota > Alphaproteobacteria > Alphaproteobacteria bacterium. Next base: position 50,672 of record JAWKYB010000025.1, on the reverse strand, counting down.
GCCTCGGCAGCCATCGGTTCGGACTCGGCCGCGGGCTCGCCCGACTCCGCGGCCTCGGCGGCCTGCATCTCGTCGGCGGTCGCATCGCCCTCGTCGCGCCGGCGCCGGCGCCGGCCGCCGCGCCGGCCGCGTCGCGAGCGCGGAGCGGCCTGGCCGTCCTCGCCGACCGTTTCCGCCTCGCCGGCGGTCGCCTCGGCGGGTTCCTCCTCGCCGACGGGCTCGGCCTCGGCTTCCGCTTCGGGCTCGAACTCCGATTCGGACATCGCCGCGGGTTCGGCAGTGCCTTCGGCCTCGTCGCGGCGCGGACGGCGGCGCCTGCGTCCGCGACGCCGCGACCGTCCCTTGCCGTCGTCCTGCTCGGCGCGGGCCGGCTCGCCGTCTTCGGCCTCCGCCGCCTCCTCGTCGAGGTCCTCGGGCTCCTCCTCGTCCTCGTCGTCATGCTGCTGGGCCCGGGCAGCCGCGGTCGCGCCGCGCAGCGCCGCGATCTCCTCCGCACTGCGCTCGACCGTGCGCTCGATCTGGTAGTCGGGCGCGATCAGCGTGTCGTCGATCGCGATCGCCACGGTGAATTCGTAGCGCTGCTCCGCCGCCATGATCGCGCTGCGCTTTTGGTTCAGCAGATACAGCGCGATGGAATTCGGCACGTAGATCTGGACCGCCGCACTGCGCCGGCTCAGTCCCTCCTCCTCGATCCCGCGCAGCACTTGCAGCGCGCTGGATTCGGTGGAGCGGATGTGGCCCATGCCGTTGCAATGCGGGCAGACCTGGCTCGACGCCTCGATGATGCTGGGCCGCAGCCGCTGGCGCGACATCTCCAGCAGGCCGAAGGCGCTGATCCGGCCGATCTGGATGCGGGCGCGGTCGCCGCGCAGGGCCTCTTTCAGCTTGCGCTCGACCGCCGTGTTGTTGCGGCTCTCGTCCATGTCGATGAAATCGATGACGATCAGGCCGGCCAGGTCGCGCAGGCGCAGCTGGCGCGCCACCTCCTGCGCCGCCTCCAGGTTGGTCTTCAGCGCCGTTTCCTCGATGTGGCGCTCGCGGGTCGCGCGACCGGAGTTGACGTCGATGGAGACCAGCGCCTCGGTCGGGTTGATGACCAGATAGCCGCCCGACTTCAGCCGCACCGTGTTGGAATGGATCTCGTCGAGCTGGCTTTCGACGTTGTGCTGCTGGAACAGCGGCACGCCCTCGTCCTTGAACCGCTTCACGCGCGAGGCGTGGCTCGGCATCAGCATCCGCATGAAGTCCTTGGCGGTGCGGTAGGACGGCTCGCCGTCGACGATTACCTCGTCGATGTCGCGCGAATAGAGGTCGCGGATCGACCGCTTGATCAGGTTGCCTTCCTCGTGGATCAGCGCCGGCGACACCGACTGCAGGGTCGTCTGGCGGATCTGGTCCCACAGGCGCATCAGGTATTCATAGTCGCGCTTGATCTCGGCGCGGCTGCGCTCCGAACCCGCGGTGCGCACGATGACGGCCATGCCGTCCGGGATCTCGAGCTCGTCCAGGATGCCGCGCAGCCGCTTGCGGTCGGCCGGGTTGCTGATCTTGCGCGACACGCCGCCGCCGCGGGCGGTGTTCGGCATCAGCACGCAATAGCGCCCGGCCAGCGACAGATAGGTGGTCAGCGCCGCGCCCTTGTTGCCGCGCTCCTCCTTGGTCACCTGCACCAGCATGATCTGCCGGCGCTTGATCACCTCCTGGATGCGGTAATTGCGCAGCATGCGCAGGCGGCGCCGCTCGCGCTCGATGTCCTCGTCCTCGTCGCCGCCCATGACCTCGACGCCGGCGCCCTGGGCGCCGCCGTCGCCGTCGTCGTGCAGGTCGGCGCCGGCCTCGTCGTCATGGCCGTTGGCGGCCGGGGCGATGGCCTCGACGGGCTCGTCCTGGTCGTCGCCGTACAGCTTCTCGCGGTCGGCGACCGGGATGCGGTAGTAGTCGGGGTGGATCTCGTTGAAGGCCAGAAAGCCGTGGCGGTTGCCGCCGTAGTCGACGAAAGCCGCCTGCAGCGACGGCTCGACCCGGGTGACTTTCGCTAGATAGATGTTGCCTTTGATCTGCTGCTTGCTGGCCGTCTCATAGTCGAATTCTTCCAGCCGGTTGCCGCTGACGATCACCACCCGGGTCTCTTCCGGGTGGGATGCGTCGATCAACATGCGTCGCGCCATAAGGATGTGTCTCCGTGCGCGTCGCGCCCAATCCGTGGGCGCGCGCGTCCAAGGTCCGCCGGTGAAGGGGGGTGCCGACAGCGGTCTTCGGCGCAGGACGCCGCGCAGACCGACCGGGACGACACCGAGCGGACGGTGCGTTCAAGGTGGTAGATGCGATTGTGACGTGTCTTGTCATCGCACTCTGCAAGATGCCGGCGTCAGTCGCGCCGGCGCGGCCGCATGGCCGCAGGAAAACGACAGCAAACCGTACCTTGCGGCGCTGGTCTGCTCATCAAAGCGTGGCCGGGTGCGTCGCCGGTAGAGGGCATCGAAACCTTGGTCGTTGTCGCCATCGGGCTTCTGCAGCCAACGGCACAATTCACCCAGCAAGGCGACCATACGCCGCCGGTTGCGGCCGGACAATCAAAAAAGCCGGCCGGAAATGGCCTCGCCCGTCGCCGCCGCGCCGGCCCGCCTCGGCCCGATGCCGCAAGGCTTGCGTCGCATCGGCCACCGCGGTCATATGGTGATGCAATCCCCCGATTTGAAGTGGTTAGGCGAAGCCGTTGCCAAGTGAGATGAGCTCAGGACGCAACCAGCGCCGCGCGACAGCCGGGTGGGGCAGGAGCGCGATGGCCGGTCTGCTCGCCGCCCTGTTCCTCGCCGCGCTGGCTCCGCGGGCGGTGCACGCCGAACCGGCGGCGACGGGCGCGCGCCTCAGCCTGCATCCCGGATTTACCCGGCTGACCGTCGACCTGACCGAGTCGGCCGCGGTCGAGGCCTTCCTGCTCGAGATCAGCGACCAGGTGGTGGTGCGGCTGCCCGAGGTGGAATGGCGGTTGCCCCCGCGGGTCGACGCCGCCCTCGGCTCGATCGCGGGCTTCTCGGCCGAGCCCGCCGGGTTCGGGGCGTGGCGCCTGCTGATCGACGTGAACCGCAGCGTGGTCCTGCGCCGCGCCGTGGTCGAGGCGGCCGACGAAGGCGCCGGATTCCGCCTGGTGGTCGAACTCGCCGACCCGGACCTGCCGCAGTCGGATGCGGTCCGGCCCAGCGTGGCGGAGCTGGTCGCGCCGATCAACCCGTTCCTGCCGCCGCGGCTGACCGGGCCGCGCACCATCGTGATCGACCCGGGGCATGGCGGCCGCGACCCGGGCGCGAGCGGCATCGCCGGCGCGGTCGAGAAGGACATCGTGCTCGCCGCGGCGCTCGCCCTGCGCGACGCGCTCGAGGCCAACGGCGACTTTCGCGTGCTGATGACCCGCGAGGACGATTCGGCGATGTCGCTGTCGGAGCGGACCGCCTTCGCGCTGGCGGCCGATGCCGACCTGTTCGTCTCGGTCCACGCCGACGCCTATCACAGCTCGGTCGCGCGCGGGACGTCGGTGTACAGCCTGTCCTCGTCCGGCGCGGAGCGCGGCGCGGCGGCGCTGTCGCGCGGCGACGGCCGCGAGACGCTGCTCGCCGACATCGGCTATGGCGACCAGGATGCGGCGGTCGGCAACATCCTGCTCGACATGATGATGGACGTGACCATCGACGAATCGGCGCGGCTCGCCGAACTGGTGGTCGAGGAGGTCGGGTTGAGCGCCCGGCTGCTCGACAACAGCCACCGCATGGCCGGCTATCATGTGCTGAAGATGCCGCATACGCCGGCGATCCTGGTCGAGCTCGGCTATCTGTCGAATGCGATCGATGCCACCGACCTGCAGGACGCGGCGCACCGGCAGGTGCTGGCGGACGCGATCGCGCGCGGAATCGTGCGGTTCCTGGCCGAAGGCGCGCCGCTTCCGGCGGTGCCGGAAGCGGGAGCGACCCTGGACATGGATGCCACACAAAGGCCATAGTGCGCCGCCCATGATGCCGCGAGCGACTCGCGCCCGCACGGCGCGATGGCGAGCGTGCCCGGCATGCGCCGGGGCCGCCCGGCGCCGATCGCCGCCGGGGCAGCGGCCCTGCCGGCTGCGGCTGCGACGGAAGACACAGGACGACGAGGCTGGATGCTCTGGCGACTGACGAAATGGCTGGTCGGGTCGATTTCCGCGTTTGTGCTGCTGGCGATGATCGGGACGGCCTTCGTCATCTGGCACTACAGCAAGGACCTGCCCGACGCCTCGCAGCTGCGCAACTACGCGCCGCCGGTCACCACCCGCGTCTATGCCGCGGACGGCCAGCTGATCGGCGAGTTCTCCGACCAGAACCGCGTGTTCGTGCCGATCGAGCAGGTGCCCGACCGGGTGGTTCATGCGTTCACCGCGGCCGAGGACCAGCGCTTCTTCGAGCATAGCGGGGTCGACTTCCTCGGCCTGGTCCGCGCCGTTTCCGCCCACCTGCTGCGCGGCGAGCGGCTGGTCGGCGCCTCGACCATCACCCAGCAGGTCGCCAAGAACTTCCTGGTCGGCGACGAGCGTTCGGTGGAGCGCAAGGTCCGCGAGGCGATCCTGGCGTTCCGGATCGAGGAGCTGTTCAGCAAGGACGAGATCCTCGAGCTCTATCTCAACGAGATCCCGTTCGGCGGGCGGCTCTATGGCGTTGCCTCGGCGGCGCTGAACTATTTCGGCAAGTCGCTGAACGAGCTGACCGTCGCCGAGGCGGCGTTCCTGGCGGCGCTGCCGAAAGCACCGACGCGGCTGTCGCGCGACATGGCGTTGGCCACCGACCGCCGCAACTACGTCATCCGGCGCATGCTCGACGACGGCAACATCACCGCCGAGGAGGCGGACCTGGCGCTGGCCACGCCGATCGCCTTCGTCGACCGCGATCCGTCCGAGGCGGTGCCGGCGCGCTATTTCGTCGAGGAGGTCCGCCGCCAGCTGGAGGAGGACTACGGCGCCGACGCCTACCGCCAGGCCGGGCTCACCGTGCGCACCACGCTGGACCCGCACCTGCAGCAGCTGGCCGACCAGGCGCTGCGCTTCGGCCTGACCGAATACGACAGGCGCCACGGCTATCGCGGCCCGGTCGCCACGATGGAGGATTTCGACAACTGGCCCGACCAGCTCGCCGCCGTCGAGCGGCCGGCCGGTGCCGGCGACTGGCAGCTGGCTGTCGTGCTGGAGGTCGACGGCGAGATCGGCCAGCTCGGCTTCGCCGACCGCCGCCGCGGCGTGATCGGCATGCGCGGGCTCGACTGGGCGGCGCCGTGGCGCGAGAACCAGAATGTCGGCAGTGCGCCAAGCCGGGTGACCGACGTGCTGGCGAAGGGCGACATCATCCTGGTCTCGCCGCGCGACGCGGAGGCTGTCGCCGCCTATGACGACGTCTTTGCCCGCCGCGCGGCCGGCGAGGAGATCGAGCTGCCGGAGCCGCCGCCCTATCGGCTGGAGCAGATTCCGGACATCGGCGGCGGTATCGTGGTGATGGACCCGCACTCCGGCCGCGTGCTCGCGATGTCCGGCGGCTACGACTTTGCGATGAGCGAGTTCAACCGGGCGACCCAGGCCTATCGCCAGCCCGGCTCGTCGTTCAAGCCGTTCGTCTATCTGGCGGCGCTCGATGACGGCTTCACCCCGGCCTCGATCGTGCTCGACACGCCGTTCGTGCTCGACCAGGGGCCCGGCATGGCCCAGTACCGGCCCGACAACTATTCCGGCCAGTACTACGGGCCGCTACCGCTGCGCGTCGGCCTGGAGAAATCGCGCAACCTGATGACGGTGCGGCTGGCCTATACGGTAGGCATGGACCGGATCGTGCAGTATGCGCGGTTGTTCGGCATCGACGACAACATGCAGCCCTATCTGTCGATGGCGCTGGGTGCCGGCGAAACCACGGTGTTGCGCATGGTCGGCGGCTACAGCCAGATCGTGAACGGCGGCCGGCACGTGGCGCCGACCCTGATCGACCGCATCCAGGACCGGCACGGCTATACCCTGCCGCAGTCGCGCCAGGACCAGCGGGTGTGCAGCACGTGCCAGGCGGCGAGCTACGAGGGCGGTGCGATGCCGACCCTGCCCGACGGCCGCCAGCAGATCGCCGATCCGCGCACCTGCTACCAGATCACCCAGATGCTGCGCGGTGTGGTCCAGCGCGGCACCGCCAGCCGGCTGGGCGCGGCGTTGCCGAGCTATCCGATCGGCGGCAAGACCGGCACCACCAACGACGGCAACGACGCCTGGTTCGTCGGCTTCACCCCGGACCTCGTGGTCGGGGCCTATGTCGGCTTCGACCAGCCGCGCACGCTGGGCCCGCGCGAGGCCGGCGGCCAGACCGCGCTGCCGATCGTGCAGAATTTCCTCGAACACGCGCTGGAAGGAACCGAGCCGGTCGACTTCCGCCCGCCCGACGGACTGGTGTTCGTGTCGGTCGACCGCACCACCGGGCTGGCCAGCACCGGCGGCGATGCGGTGTATGAGCCGTTCATCCCCGGAACCGAGCCGACCGAGACCCAGCACGCCCCGCGCAGCGCGGTGGTCGAGGTCTCGGCAACCGGTGCCTCCACCGCCGAGGATATCATGACCGGCTCCGGCGGGCTGTACTGAGCGCCGCGGCCGACTGCCGTTGCCTGCCATGGATGCCGCCGATGCGCCCTGGCGCCGCCTGATCGACGGCGTCGACGTCCACTACCGGCCTGCGACCGACAGCACCCAGGACGACCTCAGGGCGATGATCGCGGCCGGCGCGCCGCACCTGACCATGGTCAGCGCCGGCGAGCAGCGGCGCGGCAGAGGCCGGTCCGGCCGCAGCTGGGCGTCGCCGCCGGGCAACCTCTACACCTCGACCCTGCTGCGGCCGCAGCAGGGTTGGAGCGCGCCGATGCACGCGGCCTTCGTCGCCGCGCTGGCGGTGGCGGAGACGGTGGAGGCGTTCGTCGGCGCGCGGGCGCCGGTGCGGATCAAATGGCCGAACGACGTGCTGGTCTATGGCGGCAAGATCGCCGGCATCCTGATGGAAACCGGCAATGCGCGGCTGGCCGGCGCCGCCCTCGCAGTCGACTGGCTGATCCTCGGCGTCGGCATCAACGTCGGTTCACGGCCGGAGACCGGCCTCTACCCGACCATGTGCCTGGCCGAGTTCGATGCGGCGGCGACGGTGGATGCGGTGCGCGAACGCTATTGCACGGCGCTGGTCTGGCAGCTCGATGGGTGGGAGCGCGCGGGCTTCGCCGATGTGCGCCGTCGCGTGCTGGCCCGCATGGCCGGCATCGGCGAGACCGTCGCCGTGCGGCTCGGCGACCGGCCGGCCGACCGGATCGAGGGCCGCTTCGAGGGGCTCGACGCGGACGGCGCCCTGATCCTCGAGACCGACGGGGCACGGCGGGTGATCACGGCCGGGGACGTGTTCCTGCCCGGCATGACCGCGCAGTCGTGACCGGCGTTGCGCCTGCGCCGCAGCGTCCCTATATTCCGCGCCCGTTGTGCGACTTCCCGAACCGGAAAGGACACCGGATGCGCGCCGAGATCCTGTCGCTGGCCGAAGACATCAAGCAGTCGCTGGAACTGCTGAGGAGGCGTCTTTGACCCGGCGGCTGCCGAACGCCGCCTGACCCAGCTCAACCACCAGGCCGAAGATCCCACGCTGTGGAACGACAGCGAGAAAGCGCAGGCGCTGATGCGCGAGCGCACCGCGCTGGAGAAGTCGCTGGAATCCTACAAGGGACTTGAGCGCGGGCTCGACGACGGCTGGACCCTGGCCGAGCTGGGCGATGCCGAAGGCGACGATGCCAGCCTGGACGAAGCCGAGGAGATGCTGCGCGGGGTGCGGGCCGAGGCTCAGCGCCACGAGCTGGAAACGCTGCTGTCCGGCGAGGCCGACGGCAACGACTGCTACCTGGAGATCCATGCCGGCGCCGGCGGCACCGAGGCGCAGGACTGGGCCGAGATGCTGGTCCGCCTCTACACCCGCTGGGCCGAGCGCAAGGGCTACAAGGTCGAGTATCTCGAGGAGAGCGCGGGCGAGGAGGCCGGCATCAAGTCGGCGACGCTGAAGATCGCCGGCCACAACGCTTATGGCTGGCTGAAGACCGAAAGCGGGGTGCACCGGCTGGTCCGCATATCGCCGTTCGACAGCCAGGCCCGCCGCCACACCAGCTTTGCCAGCGCCTGGATCTATCCGGTGGTCGACGATTCCATCGAGATCGACATCGAGGAGAAGGACGTCCGCACCGACACCTACCGCGCCTCCGGCGCCGGCGGCCAGCACGTCAACAAGACCGACAGCGCAATCCGGCTGACGCACATACCGACCGGCATCGTCGTGCAATGCCAGAACGATCGCAGCCAGCACCGCAACCGCGCCACCGCATGGGCGATGCTGAAGGCCCGGCTCTATGAGCGTGAGCTGGCCCTGCGCGAGGAAGCGGCAGCGAACGAGGCGGCGTCGAAGACCGAGATCGGCTGGGGCAACCAGATCCGCTCCTACGTCATGCAGCCCTATCAGATGGTCAAGGACCTGCGCACCGGGGTCGAGACCGGCAACGTGCAGGCGGTGATGGACGGCGACATCGACGACTTCCTCGAGGCGAGCCTCGCCGCCCAGGTCGGAGAGGGCGAACCGGCCGAGGCGTAGCGGCGGCTGCGGTGCGACCCGTCCGCGCCGCTACACCCACATGATCTGGTCGGCGAACAACAGGCGCTCGACGTTCCGCAGCGTGTCGGTACCCTCATCGCCGACGCTGCTGACCATGACGAATGTGTCGTACTCGGTAACGGTGTAGTAGGCGCGCGGCAGCAGATACAGCGCGCTGTCGAGCCCGTCGCCGCCGTCGAGGTAGTCGTCGCCATTGCCGCCCTGCAGCAGGTCGTCGCCGTCCTCGCCGACCATGAAGTCGTTGTTGTCGCCGCCGTAGAGCGCATCGTCGCCGCCCTGGCCGACGATGGTGTCGTCGCCGTCTCCGCCGACCGCCGTGTCGTCATGCCGGCCGCCGCGGATGAAGTCGTCGCCATTGTCGCCGTAGAGCGTGTTGTAGCCGTCGCCGCCATACAGCGAATCGTCGCCTGCGCCGCCATAGAGGGAATCGGCCCCGGCGCCGCCGAACAGCCGGTCGTCGCCGCCGTTGCCCTCGATCACGTCGTTGCCGGCGTTGCCTTCCAGGCGGTCGTAGCCGTTGCCACCGGAGATGAAGTCGTTGCCGCCCTCGCCATAGAGCGAATCCTGGCCGCCGCCGCCGAACAGCGAATCGGCGCCGGCGCCGCCGTAAAGGATGTCCCAGCCGGATTCGCCGTAGAGCACGTCGGCACCCTCGTCGCCGTAGATCAGGTCGTCGTCGACCCCGGCGTGGATGATGTCGTCGCCCTCGTCGCCATAGGCGGTGTCGGCACCCGAACCGGTATCGATCGTGTCGTGGTGCAGGCTGCCGTACACTGTGTCGGCACCGCTGGACGTGGCAACCGGCGGGGCCGGCCATTGGATGCCGCCGAACGACGGGCTGTCGATGGTGACGACGTCCTCATAGATGAACAGCACCTCCAGAAAGGTGTAACCGCCATCGAGATAGGCGTCCTGGATGCCGCTGGCCGTGAAGCCTTCCCAGACATGGGCGAGCACGTTGTCCGCGTCGAGCGGCGCGAAAAGACTCTCGAGGCGGATGATGTCGGTCACCACGCCCGAGGCGTTGCCGTTTTCGTCGATCGCGATCGGGTCTTCACCGATGAACACGGTGTAGGTGCCGTCGGTGTTCTGGTAGGCGAAGCCGTTGAACAGGTCCGAGAGCCCGCCATAGGGGATCTCGATCAGGTTGGCGTCAGGGTTGACCACGTCCTGCCAGGGCGCGTGGAAGTAGCTGCCGCCGAAAATGTCGATGCTTGCCATTGCGCGGTCTCCGCCCGTGGTGGAGTGCCAATGGCGTTAGGTCGCGCGGGCGGCGTGCGCGGTTCACATCTGTGGCGGAATCGAGGCGGCCGCCGATCCGGCAGCAAGGCGCTTCGTCGCGGCAGAAAGCTGGCTCCCCCGTAACAGGGGCTATGGCGACGCCTCAGTCGCCGCCGCCGCATCCGCCGCCGCCACAGCCGGAGCTGCCGCAGCCTGAGCCCCCATCGCCGCCGTCCGAGCCGGCATGGCCGCAGCCGCCGCAGCCGCTGCCGCCCTTGGACCGCCCGCCGCGGTGGGGACGCCGGCTGCCGCTGCGCCGGGTGGCGGATACCACGGCGGCCACGAAGATGACGATGCCGATGGCGATGATCACCGCGGTCTCTTCGTCGCGCGCATCGGTGTCGGCGAGGGCCAGCGAGCCGCCCACCAGCGACAGGCCCAGGGCCGCCGCCGCCAGGCTGGCGATGGCGCGCCCGTGCGCCGCGACCCGGTCGAGCCAGCGCGGACGATGGATCACCCAGGCATGTGCGGTGTTGACCCGGCGGAAGGCGGGTGCCTCGGCGAAGCGCGTCTCGGCGTCCGGCCAGATATCCGCGGGCGGTTCCTCGCCGAACTCGCGGCGGTAGAGAGCCTTGGTCGCCTCGTAGCAGGCGAGGTATTTCGCATGCTCGGCAGGCCCGCCGCGGGTCGGCCCGTGGTGCAGGGCCCGGCCGAGGACGCCGCCGCACAGCGCATCCCAATAATGCCGGGTATAGGTCAGGTGCAGGTGCCAGGCCTGGTCGACCTCGTCGGAGGGCGTGACGATCCGGTCCGTGACCTGCGACAGGTAGACGAAGCGCCGGTATTCGCCGACGACACGATGCGCGAACGCATCGCGCCAGCCATTCTCGCGCGCAAGGCGGTCGGTGAAGGCGAAGGAGGCATCCGGATCGTCGAGCGAGAAGGCGTCGAGTCTTGCCCAGAGTTGCGGGTCGGTGTGCATCGGCCCTGTCCCTGTCCGTCATTCGGTGCCGGCAGCATACACCGGTTGCGTTGACAGGAGGTTCAGATCCAGCCGCCGAGTTCGCGCCGGATCAGGCCAGCCAGCGCGGCGACGTGGGCGTCGTCGGCGTTGAGGCAGGGCACCGCGGCATAGTGGGTGCCGCCGGCTTCGGTGAATGTCTCGCGGCCGCGGATGGCGATCTCCTCCAGCGTTTCAACGCAGTCGGCGGCGAATCCGGGCGTGATCACCGCGACCCGGCGCACGCCGGCCCGGGCGAGCTCGGCGAGCGTGACGTCGGTATAGGGCTGCAGCCATTCGCGCGGCCCGAAGCGGGACTGGAAGGTCGTCTGCAGCGCCCGGTCGTCCAGGCCCATCGCCTCGCGCAGCAGCCGCGCGGTCTTCGCGCAATGGCAGTGATAGGGGTCGCCCTTCTCGAAATAGTCCTTCGGCAGCCCGTGGAACGAGGCCAGGATCACCTCCGGCTGCCAGTCGAGCGTGGCCAGGTGCGTCCGCAGGCCGGCAGCGAGCGCGGCGATATAGCCCGGGTCGTCGTGATAGGGCGGTGCGGTGCGCAGTGCGGGCTGCCAGCGCATCGCCTTCAGCGCATCGAACGCCTTGTCGCAGACCGTCGCCGTGGTTGCGGCGCTGTATTGCGGGTAGAGCGGGAACAGCAGGATGCGCGTGCAGCCCTGGGCGAACAGCACGTCGATGCGGCTGGCGATCGACGGGTTGCCATAACGCATCGCCCATTCGACCTTCACCGAAGGCAGGTCCGCGCCGAACAGGGCGTCGAGCGCCTCGGCCTGGGCGCGCGTGAATGTGCGCAGCGGCGATTCGTTGCGCGTGCCGTCCCAGATCTGGCGATAGGCCTCCGCGCTCTTCTTCGGCCGGAACGGCAGGATGAACAGGTTGAGGATCGCCTTCCAGACCAGCGGGTTGACCTCGATGACCCGCCGGTCGCTGAGGAATTCGCGCAGGTAACGCCGCACCGCGGGCACGTCGGTGGCGTCCGGCGTGCTGAGGTTGACCAGCAGGACGCCGATGCGCGGCGTCGCTACCGGCGGATGGTCGGGGGGCAGGGGCGACATTCCGGCAGGATCGGACAACGTCGCCGGAAATCAAGCCCAAACCGGCAACCGCCCGGCATTGCGCATGGTTAACCATCCGTTGACTTCCGGACGGCATGGTCGGCTTGAACCTGCCCCGCGAGTCCCCTGCCGATGCAACGTCCGATCCTCGCCTGTCTCATGCTGCTGCCGCTGGCGGTGCCGCCGCACGCGCATGCGCAGACCTTTCAATGCACCGAGGCGACCGCCGGTCAGCTGTCCTGCCAGGCCGGCGTGGCGTGCGAATGCCGCTTCGCCCAGGCCAGCGCCATGGACGGCACGCCGGCGGGCTGGCGCTGGGACTGCGGCATCCTGCGGCCGCATTGCGGCGAGCCGGTGCCGGCGACGATCGAGGACTATTCCGACGCGCTGCCCGATGTGCTGTCGATCGATCGGCAGACGCTGGACGTCGACATCAACCAGTCGAACGAGCAGCTGCAGTGGATCGCGCCGGAGGTCGACTTCTGAATGGCGACCGTCGGCACACAGGACGGCTGGGCCTATACCGCCCACGCGTTGACCACCGATTCCGCCGACTTCGAGCAGTTCGGCTCGGCGCTGGCCATCTGGCGTGCCAAGGCGCCCGCCGGCGGGCTGCCGCGCAAGCGCGACTTTTCGGCGCTGGATTTCCGCAGCTGGCTCGGCCGGGTGATCATCTACGAGGTCCAGCGCGCGCCGTTCGACCTGCGCTTCCGGCTGTGCGGCACCGACATCGTCAACTACCTGCGCAGCGAGAACACCGGACGTCTGTTCAGCGAGATCTATGGCCATGTCCCGGGCCACCGGGTCGCGCTCGCCTATTTCGAGCATCTGGCCGACAACCGTGTGATCGGCTTCTCCGGCGGTCCGATGGCGTGGGAACGGATGGACTATGCCACCGGCCAGTGCCTTGACCTGCCGGTGCTCGACGATGCCGGCCGGGTCGGCTTCTTCTTCACCTTCATGCGTCTCGGCGGCGACGAGATGGCCTTCCCGGCCAGGCTGATGCCGGACGCGCCGGCGCACGCATGGCGGCGCGCCCGGGCGGAAGACGACGACATTCTCGTCGAAGGCCTGGCCCTCTAGGCCGGCTGCGTCGCTTCGGCCAGCAGGCCGGCGATGTCCGGCAGGTGGCTCAAGCCGTCGGCCGAAGGGTTCAGCTTGCGCAGCTGCCCGGCGAGCAGCAGATGGGCGTAGCCGTGGACGACCGACCAGACCAGCAGCCGCAGCCGCTCGCTCTCGGCGGCACTGTCGTCGCGCTGGAACGGCTTGACCGTGTCGCCGAGCTGGGCCTAGGCGGCGCCGGCCGCAGCGCCCAGCTCCGCGTCCTCCCAGTCCAGCAGCGACGCGCTGAACATCAGCCGGAATAGCCCCGGATTGCTCACCGCGAAACCGACATAGCCGTGCGCGGCGGCGCGCAGCCGCTCGATCGCCGTGCCGCCGGCACGCGCCTGTTCCGCCGCGATGCGGGCATGGAAGCGCCGGAATGCGATGGTGCCGAGCGCGGTCAGCAGGCCGCGCAGATTGGCGAAATGGTGGGCCGGGGCGGCGTGCGAAACGCCGGCGCGCGCGGCGCAGGCCCGCAGCGACAGGCCGTCCAGGCCCTTCTCGTCGATGATGGCGGTTGCCGCGGCCAACAGCGCCTCGCGCAGGTTTCCGTGATGATAGGTGTCCTTCTCGGCGCCGGCCTCGCTCCCGCCGGCCGGGGGCCGTGTCTTTTCGTGCATCCGCGCGTTCCCGCCCTGTGATCCGGATCACATGGCTCAGTCCAGGTATCTTGACAATGAAAAGATTTGGGCAGCAAGGTATGTTGACGCTGTCAAGATATGGGAGGCCTCGATGGATTGGGAGAGTTGGTTCGGCATCGGCGGACAGTTGGCGGCGGCCGGCTGGCTGGTGCTGATCGTTGCACCGCGCCGCTGGCGTTTGCTGAATGCCGTGCCGCGCTATGCCATTCCGCTGGCATTGTCGCTGGGCTACGCGGTGTTGATCCTGGTCTGGTTCGGCGAGGCCGATGGCGGTTTCGGCTCGCTGGCGGCGGTGAAGGCGCTGATGGCCAGCGACCCGGTGCTGCTGGCCGGCTGGGTGCACTACCTCGCCTTCGATCTGTTCGTCGGCGGCTGGATCGCCCGCGACGCGGACCGGCGTGGCCTTTCGCGGCTGGTCCAGGCACCGATCCTCGCGCTTACCTTCATGTTCGGCCCGATCGGGCTGGCCAGCTATCTTTGCCTTGCCGCGCTATGGCGGCGGATGCGCGCGGCGGCGGCTCGTACGGCGCCGTTGGCGGGGGCGCCGGCATGAGTGCCCTGGTCGACAACCCGAGCCCGGCCGCACGCATGGTCCCGGCCGGCTGGCTTTCCGCGATGCTGGACGTCCCGGCGGCGCGGATCTGGCTGCAGGCCGCGGTCCTGGTCCTGGTATCGGCCCTGCCGGTTCTGGCGGCCGCGGCCGTCGAGACGCGCACGCTCAACGGCATCAACCTCTGGATCAAGCCGCTGAAATTCCAGCTCTCGGTCGCGCTGCACCTTGCGACCCTGGCCTGGGCGTCGACGCTGCTGCGGCCGGCGGCGGCGCGCAGCCGCTGGCTGGGCGCACTCGCGCTGGTCAGCGCCGGCGCGGCGATGGCGGAGATCGTCTACATCGTCGCCCAGGCCGCGCGCGGGCGCCATTCCCACTTCAACGCCGACACGCCGTTCGAATCGGCGATGTATGCCGCGATGGGCATCGGTGCGGTGATCCTGGTGGCTGCAGCCGGCATTCTCGGCGCGATGGTATGGCGCAGGCCCGGCCCCGGACTTGGCGACGGCCTGCGGCTCGGTGCGATGCTGGGGCTGATCGGCGGCGCGGCCGCGACGCTGGTCGTGGCCGGTTATCTGGGTTCGCACGGCGGTCACTGGGTCGGCGGCGCGACATCCGATGCTGGCGGCCTGCCGGTGGTCGGCTGGTCGACCGTCGGCGGCGACCTGCGCGTCGCCCATTTCTTCGCCACCCACATGATGCAGGGTCTGCCGCTGGTCGGCCTGCTGGCCGACCGTGCCGGATGGCCGGGGCGTCGCGCGGTGCCGCTCGCGGCGGCCATATGGCTGGCGGTGGTCGCGGCCACTTTCATGCAGGCGCTCGCCGGCATTCCGCTGTTGGGAACGGCCGTCGGCTAGACTTCGGAGCTCGGCGTCGCCGCCCGAATGCGAAAACGGCCTGGCGTTCGCAAGGAACGCCAGGCCGCATGCCCGGGGGGTCGAGGGGGAGGAGACGCCACCTGTGCCCGCAAGTCAGTCGGTGGCGCGATCCCGGGCATTCCGAAGCCGGACTCGGCCGGCAAGTCTTTCGATCCGCTTGCTCCGCCGGTCGGCATCCCGGTGCCGACGCGGGGGCAAAGCCATCAAATCCACTCAGATATCGACCGCCGGGGGGCAGTCGTCAATGGGCATGCTTCGTCTTCTCAACGTATCCGAGCCGAACCCTCTGTCAAGATCGACCGTGCCGTGCATACCAGCGTAGGCCTTGGCATCCGGTCGCACGGTCGGCCGTCGCGCAGGCGATGCGATCAACCGAGCGAATCGAGGCCCTGCTTGAGGTCGGCGACGATGTCGTCGATGTGCTCGATACCGACCGACAGCCGGACATAGCCGTCGGTCACGCCGGTCGCGAGCTGCTCCTCGCCGGTCAGTTGCGAATGGGTGGTGCTGGCGGGATGGATCGCCAACGAGCGGGCGTCGCCGATGTTGGCGACGTGATAGAACAGCTGCAGGCTGTCGATCAGCTTGCGCCCGGCCTCCTTGCCGCCCTTCAGCTCGCAGCCGACCAGTCCGCCGAAACCGCCCTTCAGGTACTTGTCGGCCCGCTCGCGGAACTTGCCGCTGGAAAGGCCGGGGTAGATCACATTCGCGACCGCCGGATGGCCTTTCAGGAAGTCGGCCACCGCGGCCGCGTTGCGGCAGTGCTCGCGCATGCGCAGCGGCAGGGTCTCGACCCCCTGGATGAACTGGAATGCGTTGAACGGGCTCATCGCGTAGCCCAGGTCGCGCTGCAACGTCACCCGCGCCTTCAGGATATAGGCGATCGGCCCCAGCGGCTTGACCGCCTGGGTCCAGACCGCACCGTGATAGCTCGGGTCCGGCTGGTTCAGGCCCGGGAACCGGTCGGCATGCGCCTCCCAGTCGAAGTTGCCGCCGTCGATGATGATGCCGCCGATCGACGTGCCGTGCCCGCCGATGTACTTGGTGGTCGAGTGCACCACCACGGCCGCGCCGTGGTCGAACGGGCGGCAGATGATCGGCGCGGCGGTGTTGTCGACGATCAGAGGCACGCCGAATTCGGCCCGATGGCGGCGACCTCGCCGATCGGGAACACCTGCAGCTTCGGGTTGGGCAGCGATTCGCCGTAATAGGCCCGGGTCTTGTCGTCGGTCGCCCGGCGGAATGCCTCCGGATCGGCCGGGTCGACGAACCGGCATTCGATACCCATGGTGCTCAAGGTGTTGGCGAACAGGTTCCAGGTCCCGCCGTACAGGTCGGTGGAGCTGACGATGTTGTCGCCGGTGCGCGCGATGTTCTGGATTGCCATGGCGCTTGCCGACTGGCCCGAGCTGACGCCCAGTGCCGCGACGCCGCCCTCGATCGCGGCCAGCCGCTCCTCCAGCACTGCGTTGGTCGGGTTCATGATCCGGGTGTAGATGTTGCCCAGTTCCTTCAGCCCGAACAGGTTGGCGGCGTGCTCGGTGTCTTTGAACTGGTACGACGTGGTCTGGTAGATCGGCACCGCCACGGCACCGGTGGTGGGATCGCTGCGATGGCCGGCATGCAACGCCAGCGTTTGTGCGTGGAGCGGTCGATTGGACATGGCGTTCAGGCCTCCCAAACCCGTGTTATCGCAGGGCCGGCCCGAACCGGGCACGCATCGACTGTGGTCGGCGCGGCACTGGGCCCCCACATTGCCGCGGATCCGTTGCGCCGTGGGCCGCCGGCGGATCGGACCGGCGCGATAGTCTCGCGTTCGCACAGCTCGCGGGCATAAAAAAAACCGCCGCAGCCAAGCTGGGCGGAATCGGGCCAAGGCCCCTGAATCCGATCCCGCTTTAGCTGCATTTGTCACGCGCCCGCAAGCTGTGGCTCAAATCGGCGCAGACGGGCTTTTAGTCGCTTTGCCTCCGAGCGTCAAGCGCCGGATCGCTGCCGTCGCGACGGCTGGCCGCGGCGGCGGCCGCCCACTATCCTGCCGATACCCGGCCCGCAATGACCGGGACGGCGAGCAGAGAGGACGGATGACAGACACACCGGTTGCCTTTGCCAGGGACGGCGGCATCGGCCTCGTCACGCTGCGCAACGAACGCGCGCTGAACGCGCTGACGCTCGACATGATCCACCTGGTCGGGCCGCGGCTGGAGGCCTGGCGCGGCGACCCGGGGGTGGGCTGCGTCGTGATTGAAGGCGCCGGCGAGCGGGCCTTCTGTGCCGGCGGCGACGTGCGGGCAGTGGCGCTGGCCACCCGGGCCGCCGACCGCACGCTGACCCGTGCGTTTTTCTGGCACGAGTACCGGCTCAACCGATCGATCGCGACCCTGGGCAAGCCCTATGTCGCGCTGATCGACGGAATCACGATGGGCGGCGGCGTCGGGCTTTCCGCACACGGCAGCATGCAGGTGGCGACCGAGCGGACGGTCTGGGCGATGCCGGAGACGGCGATCGGGTTCTTCCCCGACGTTGGCGCCAGCCACGTGCTCAACCGGCTGGAGCCTGCGATGGCGGCCTTCCTGGCGCTGACCGGCTGGCGGCTGCACGCGGGCGAGCTGCTGTCGCTGGGTCTCGCCACCCACTACGTGCCTTCCGCACGCCTGGAAGCGCTGAAGCACGGGATGGCGCAGGCGCCCGACGACCCGGCCACGGTCGCCGCCGGCCACGCCGCGCCGGCACCGCAGTCGGCGCTCGACCCGCATCTGGAGACGATTGCCGGAGCGTTCGCCGGCACGACGGTCGACTCGATCCTGGACGCGCTGGACCGCGACGGCGGCGCGTTCGCCGCCAAGGCGGCGGCGACGATCCGGTCGATGTCGCCGACCAGTTGCAAGGTGACGCTTGCGCAGCTGCGCCGGACGCGCGGGCTGGACCTCGACGCCTGCCTGCGGCTGGAGTTCCGCATGAGCCAGCATTTCATGGCCGGGCACGACTTCTACGAGGGCATCCGGGCGCTGCTGCTCGATAAGGACCAGGCGCCGCGCTGGCAGCCGTCGGCCCTGGCGGGCGTGTCGGATGCTGATGTCGATGCCTATTTCGCGGCGCTGCCCGGCGGCGAGCTGCAATTCGGTGGGGGAGAGGGCTGATGGGCGGAAGCAGGATCGCCTTCCTCGGTCTCGGCAACATGGGCTTGCCGATGGCGCGCAACCTGGTGGCGGCGGAGAACAGCGTCGTCGGCTACGACGTGGGCGAAGCGGCTCAGGCCGCCGCCGTCGCGGCGGGCCTGGAGGTGGCGGCGACGGCGGCTGAGGCGGTCGCGAAGGCCGACGCGGTCGTGACCATGCTGCCGGCCGGCGATGCGGTCAGCCAGGCCTATTGCGGCGAAGGCGGGGTGCTGGCATCGGCGTCGCCGGCTGCACTGCTGATCGACAGCTCGACCATCGACGTCGCCACATCCCGGCAGGTTCACGCCGCCGCCGCCGCGGCCGGATTCGCCATGGTCGACGCGCCGGTCTCCGGCGGCGTCGCCGCGGCCGCGGCCGGCACCCTGACCTTCATGGTCGGCGGCGAGACGGCGGCGCTGCAGCGCGCCGAGCCGCTGCTGCACGCGATGGGCATGACCGTCGTGCACGCGGGCCCGGCCGGCAACGGCCAGGCGGCGAAGATCTGCAACAACCTGATGCTCGGCATCCAGATGGTCTCGGTCTGCGAAGCCTTCCTGCTGGCGCGGCGGCTCGGCCTGGAGGACCAGGCGCTGTTCGACATTGCCAGCAAGGCGTCGGGCCAGTGCTGGTCGCTGACCAGCTATTGCCCGGTGCCCGGCCCGGTGCCCGGTTCGCCGGCCAATCGCGACTACCGGCCAGGTTTCGCCGCCGCGATGATGCTGAAGGACCTGCGGCTGTCGCAGGGCGCGGCGGCGGAAGCCGGCTTGGCGACGCCGCTCGGCGCGCACGCGGCGGCTCTCTACGAGGCGTATTGCACGGCCGACGGCGGTGCCGCGGATTTCTCCGGAATTATCCGCTGGTTGGATCGCAATACATGAAAAATGGGGGTCAAAGCTTAACGGATTTTTCGCCATTTTCACCGATGCTTGGCCGACGCTAGGAGTCAGCCAGGAGTATGCAATGACTGCCACCTATTTCGAGACGGTGCTGCTGATCGAACGCCTGCACCGTCACTTCCTCGACGTGGTCAAGGTCGAGCTCGACCGCCGCGGCATCGAGGACATCAACAACGTGCAGGCACTGATTCTGTACAATGTCGGCGACGACGACCTGACCGTCGGCGAGCTGACCCTGCGCGGCTACTACCTCGGCTCCAACGTCTCCTACAACGTCAAGAAGATGGTCGAGAACGGCTATCTGCTGCAGGAGCGCTCGACCCACGATCGCCGGTCGGTCCGCGTGCGCCTGGCCGAGAAGGGCCTGGCCCTGCGCGCCGCCATGACCGAGGTGTTCGAGGGCCATGTCGCCGCACTGAAGGACCACAACATCTCCGCCGAGGCGCTGACCGAGGTCAATGTCAGCCTGCGCCGGCTGGAGCGCTTCTGGACCAACATGGCCGACTTCGCGATGCGGGCGCCCCGCATCGCCGCCTGACGGCACGACCGGACTCCTGCGCTACTCCGCCAGCCGCGCCCGCCCGCGCCCCGCCGCGGGGCGGGCGGGTGCGCTGGCGCCTGCGGATTCCGCCATCCCCACCGGGCGAGCCGCAACCGGCAGGGCGCTGCGCGACCGGCGAACGCCGTTGCCCGCCGTCGGGCGGGAATCGGCGCAGACCGAGTTCGCCGGCCCTGTCAAGATTGATGACTGTTCACATTCTCGTATCACTGTGCTAAACACGTTTAGTAAACCGTCGACTCGGTGGGAGCCGGATCGCGGTTTGTGGGGGAACTGAACGATGAAGAGCATCCCGCAGGCGCCATCGCGCCGGCGGCCGACCATTCGTGCGGTCGCCGACCTGGCCGGTGTGTCGCAGACGACCGTTTCCTTCGTGATCAACGACAAGCCCGGTGCCGCCATTTCCGAGGCGACGCGCCGTCGCGTCTGGGATGCGGTCGAGGAGCTGGATTATCGGCCCAACCATGCCGCGCGTGTGCTCAGCACCCGCAAGTCGAACCTGATCGGATTCATCTCCGACCGCATCGCATCCGGCGCCTATGGCGGACAGAGCGTGCTCGGTGCCCAGTCGGTGGCGTGGTCGAAGGGCCGCCTGCTGCTGATCGTCGACACCGACGCCGACGAGGCGATCGAGGAGGCCGCCATCGACCAGCTGATGCGGCGCCAGGTCGACGGCATGCTGGTCGGCGCCTTTTCCCTGCGCGCCTGGCGGCCGCCGGCGATGCTGCTGGAGCTGCCGACGGTGTTGATCAACTGCTTCGACCCCGACGGCCGGTTTCCCTGCGTGATCGCGGACGAATACGAGGGCGGCCGCAGCGTGGCCGCGCATCTGGTCGCCGCCGGCCACCGGCGGATCGGGCTGGTCTACGGCGAACCGGAAGCGGAGGCCGGCGTGCGCCGGCGCGACGGTTTCCGCGACGGGCTGGAGCGGGCCGGCCTCGGCGACAATCGGGCGCTGGAGGTGACGACCAACTGGTTCCCCGATGGCGGCCGGCACGGCATTGCTGAGCTGCTGGACCGCGACGACCCGCCGACGGCGGTGTTCTGCATCAGCGACTGGGTGGCGATGGGCGCCTATCAGGAGATCCAGCGTCGTGGCCTGCGCATCCCCGACGATATCGCCGTGGTCGGTTACGACGACCAGGAGTTCGCCGCCGGCCTGCAGCCGCCCTTGACCACTCTGGCGCTGCCGCATGCCCAGATCGGCCGCCGGGCCGCGGAGATGCTGCTGGCGCATCGCGGCGACCGGCCGCTTCCGCCGGAAACCGTCAAGGTCGCCTGTCCTCTGGTGCGACGGGACTCCGCCTAGATGCGTTCGACGCCGGTTGGCCGGCACGGCAGGATTTCGCGGACCTGCAGGCGCGTGGCCGTGCGCGGCCGTGCGCCTGCCGCACCGGGCGGCGTTAAGCGGGCGCCGGGGCAGGGCGCCTCGGCATGACCATAAGGGTCTTCGACGTCATGAGCGGTGTCGCGGGCGAGCGTGCGGCGCTGGGCCAGACCGCGCGGCGGGTGCTGGGCTGCGCGATCCTGCTGCTGGCCGGCGCGACCGTCTGCGCGCTGCTGGCCACGCTGTGGTGGCCGTTCGACCTCGCGACTCACTTCCGGATGCACTATTTCGTCGCCGCCCTGGTGCTGCTGGCGCTGTGCATCCTGTGGCGGCAGTATCTCGGCGGCGCGCTGGTGCTGCTGTGCGGTGCCGTCCATGCCGTCTGGCTTGCGCCGCTGCTGCTGCCGATCGGAAGCGGCTCCGCCGTCGGCGCCACCGGACGGCCGTTCCGCGTCGCCACGGTCAACGTCAGCGAGAGCAACACGACGCCGGGCCGGGTGCTGGCGGTCATCGACGCCCTGCAGCCTGACATCCTGGCATTGCAGGAGACCACCGTGTGGTGGCCCGAGGCTCCGGCCAGCCTGCTCGAGGCCTATCCCTATCAGGCCCCGCTGGCCTGGGATCTCGGCCGCTCGGTGACGCTGATCAGCCGCTTCCCGATCACCGCCCACCAGATGTGGGACGGCGGCGGACTGCGCGTGCAGTTTCCCGTGCTGACCGTCGACGTCGACGGGCGGCCGGTGACGGTGATCGCCGTCCACCCGAGCTACGGCATCGGCCACGTCTACAGCGACGCCCGCGCCGCCTACATGGCCAATCTGGCCGAGGCCGTGCGCCAGTCGCCCTATCCGGTGATCGTTGTCGGCGATTTCAACTCGACCCCGTTCTCGCCGGTGTTCGCCGGCCTGCTCGATGCCACCGGCATGCGCAACGCGGCCGCCGGCTTCGGGCATTTCGCCACCTGGCCGGCGATGCTCGGCCCGTTCGGCATCCCGATCGACAACGTGCTGGTGTCGCCGGAATTCGCGACCGAGGCGGTCGCAACCGGGCCGGCGACCGGGTCCGATCACCTGCCGCTGGTCGTCGATCTCAGGCTCGGCGCCAGCGGGCGCTGAGCCTGGTTTGTCCCCGAACGGTCAGTTCTTGCCGGGAAGCGCCTGCGACGGTGCCAGCGCGACGCTCTGGTCCAGCACCGGCGACGGGTCGAAGTTGCATTCGGCGGCGATGCGCAGATAGGCCTCGCGGAACCCGTCGAGCGAATAGACGTATTCGCGAGTGGTCGCACCGGACTGCACGCCGTTCCACACCTCGATGGTCATCTCGCTGCCGTGGGCGATCGACTGCAGCAGCGGCAGGTCGTCGGCGTCGGACACGAAGCCAGCCTGGCCGTTGTAGAGCGCCATGTCGAAGCTGGGGCCGCCGTCGATGCTGACGCGTCCGCCGCCGTTCATCGGCAGGCCCTCGTTGGGCGAGAACTGCAGATAGGTCGGAAACACGAACACCCACGCGCCCGCGAAATCCGGATAGTTGTCGGCCAGGCTGTCGACCGAGCATTCCCACTGGCCGTCCATCGGGAAGGTGGTGGCCTCCCAGTTGTCCGCGTACCAGCCAAGGCTGATCTCGTCGACCTGCGCCCGGGCGGCGGTCGATGCCAGGGCAACGGCGAAAAGGGAAGTCGCAACGATGGCGCGCATGAAGCTCTCCTCGGACCAGGTCTGTCGCAGCGGCGGACGCTATGCAGACAAGGTGGCTGCCGCGCGTCGCCACTGTGACGAAGTCGGGGAGAATTACTAAGATGTCATTATCGCAACGCCCGCGGACCGGCCGGCCGCCCGGCACCGGGCCCGCCGTCTAGCGGCCCGCGTGCACCGGCCGATCCGGTTGCGCCAGCCGCGCGAGCAGCGCCAGGGTCACCGCTTCGACCGCGTCGACCTCGAGCGTGCCCATCAGCGATCCGGTGCGGCGGTGATCGTAGCCTTCTGCTGAGACGAACTCGTCATAGGTGGTCGGCGTGCGGGCGACCGCGACCTTGCGGGCCCACGGTGCCACCAGCGGCGGCTGCTCCGGCCCGAACAGGGTCAGGCTGGGTCCGACCAGCGCGACGGCCGGAATGTCGGCGGCGACCGACAGATAGAGCAGGCCGGAATCGTTGCCGACGAACAGGGCGCAGCGCGTCAGCGCGGCATAGGCGGTCATCAGGTCGATGCGGCCGACCAGGTCGATGCGCCGGGACTCCGGGATCGATTCCAGCAGCGGCAGGACCGCGTCGCGCTCGCCCGGGCCGCCGAACACGGCGATCCGTGCGTCGGGAAACGGTCCCGATGCCGCGGTCAGGCGCTCGGCCAGGGCGGCGAATCGCTCGATCGGCCAGATCTTGCCGATCCAGGCAGCACGCGGCGCCAGCGCGATCACCGGTCCGCCGTCCGGCACCAGCGCGTCGGCTGTGGCCTGTTGCTCGGCGGTGGCGTGCAGCCGCGGGCGCGGCAACTCGGCCAGACCCATGACGTGGGCCCAGCGCGCGGTGCGATGGCCGTGCCGCTCCGCCTTCGGTGCATAGACCGAGCGGCGGCGGGCCAGCAGCATGTACCCGATGCCCGACGCGCGCAGGTCGATGACCCAGTCCCACCGCGTGCCGACGCACTGGCGCCAGATGTCCAGCCAGTGCCGGTGGAAGCGGCGCTTGGTGAACACGATGACGCGCTCGACGCCCGGCGTATTGGCCAGGATCGGCGCCGCCAGGCGGCCGCAGACCAGCGTGATGCGCGCGCCGGGGTCGGTGCGCGACAGGTGATCGATCAGGCCGGAGGCCACCGCTGCATCGCCGAGATGGGTGGGGCCGAGAAACAGGATTCGCGACATGCGGGCCCGATATGCGACGGCCGGCACGGCCCGGTCAATCGGGCGAATTGCCAATGTGGCCGTTCCGTGGTGCATAGCGCGGGCGGGCATGGAGGAGGGCTGCGATGAGCTGGCTGTTTCTGGTCATGGCGATCACGCTGGAGGTGGCGGGAACCACCTGCATGAAGCTGTCCGACGGCTTCACCCGGCTGACGCCGAGCGTGCTGGTGTTCGTGCTCTATGCCGCTGCCTTCACCCTGCTGGTGTTCACGCTGAAGCGGCTGGAACTGGGCCTGACCTATGCCATCTGGTCCGGCGTCGGCACCGCCGCGACGGCGGTGATCGGCATCGTGTTCTTCGACGAGGCGGCGACCCTGCTGAAGCTCGGATTCATCGGGATCATCATCGTTGGCGTGGTCGGCCTGTACCTGGTCGGCAACGAGGCCTGAGCGCGACCCGCGCGCCATGGTGTCGCCGCGGCGTCGGGGCGCGCCGGCGGCGGACCCGGTCAACGTTATCGTGATCCCGCTCGGCGCGCGCGCTGTTGACAGCCCGCCATCCGCGCCGGCAGAGTGCGCGCCGTCGCGAATGGTTCGCATTTGCAGGAAGACGGCCCGGACGGGCTGCGAAGGAGGGGGATCGATGGCCGACAACAGGCCGTTCATGGCACTGGCCGTGGCGCTTGCGCTGGGTGGTGCGGCGACCGGCGCCGCGGCACAGGACAACGTCGTCAACGTGTACAGCGCACGCCACTACGACACCGACATGGCGCTCTACGACGAGTTCACCGCCGAAACCGGCATCACGGTCAACCTGATCGAGGCCGATGCCGACGAGCTGATCGAGCGGATCGCACGCGAGGGCGCCAACAGCCCGGCGGACGTGTTCATCACCGTGGACGCCGGTCGGCTGTGGCGCGCGACCGAGGCCGGGGTTCTCGCACCGATCCGGTCCGAGATCCTCGAGGCGGCGGTGCCGGCGAGCCTGCGTCACCCCGAAGGCTACTGGTTCGGCATTTCGAAGCGCGCGCGGCTGATCTTCTACAACCACGAAACGGTCGACGATCCGTCGCGGATCCAGACCTACGAGGCGCTGGCGGATCCGGAGCTCGGCTACACCATCTGCGTACGCAGCTCCGGCAACATCTACAACCAGTCGCTGCTGGCGGCCCTGATCGCCGAGATGGGCGAAGAGCAGGCCGAAGCGTGGGCGGCCGGGGTGGTCGCCAACATGGGCCGCGACCCGGAGGGCGGCGACCGCGACCAGCTGGCGGGCGCGGCCAACGGCGAATGCGACATCGCCGTCTCGAACCACTATTACTTCACCCGCATGGTCGCCGACGACGATCCGGACATCCAGGCGATCGTCGCCGCGCTGACGCCGATCTTCCCGAACCAGACCGGCCGCGGCACCCACGTCAACATCTCGGGCGCCGGCGTGGTGGCGACCGCCCCGCACCGGGACGCCGCCGTGGCGTTCCTGGAGTATCTGCTCTCGCCGCGCGCGCAGGAGTATTTCGCCGCCGGCAACTATGAGCTGCCGGTCTCGCCCGAAGCCAGCCTGGCGCCGGAGGTCGAGCAGGTGCTGGCGATGGCGGGCGTCGGTCCCGACTTCAAGCAGGATCCGCTCAACCTGGCGGTGCTCGGCGAGAACAACCCGCTGGCGGTGATGATCTTCGACCGGGTCAGCTGGAAGTAGCCGGCACCCGGTCGGCGTTGGTGCGGCGTTCGGCGGCGGCTCAGTTCGGCTGGCCGCCGCCGGGCCGGCTGCGGGTCAGCAGCCGGGTCAGCAGCACGACGGGCACCAGGCCGACGGCGATGATGGCCAGCGCATAGCCGGCGGCTTCGTCGAGGCGCTCGTCGGAGGCGAGGCGGTAGGTCTGCACCGCCAGGGTGTCGAAGTTGAACGGGCGGACGATCAGCGTCGCCGGCAGTTCCTTCATCACGTCGACAAAGACCAGGATGGCGGCGGTCAGCAGCCCGCTGGCGATCATCGGCACGTGGACGCGAACCAGCCTGGAAACGCTGCCGTGGCCGAGCGTGCGCGCCGCGCCGTCGAAGCTGGGCCTGATCTTGCCGAGCGCCGATTCGACCGGGCTGTAGGCCACGGCCAGAAAGCGCACCAGATAGGCGAACACCAGCGCCGCGACACCGCCGGTGAACACCAGTCCCAGATTCGCGTCGAACTGCGCGCGGGCGACGCCGTCGATCGCTTTGTCGAGCGCGGTCAGCGGGATCAGCGTGCCGACGGCGATCACCGATCCGGGCGCGGCATAGCCCATGGTCGCCACCGTGGTCGCCGCGCCGAGGCCGCGCGTCGGGCGCTGGCGCCGTCCGTAGGCCAGCACCAGGCACAGCACCACCGCGATCGCCGCCGTCGTTCCGGCGAGGATCAGGCTGGCGCCCGCGGCGTCGAGGAAGCGGGCGTCCAGCACCTTGTCGAAGTGCTCCAGCGCACGCAGCGCCAAGTCGGCCGCGGGCACCACGAAGCCCAACACCACCGGCAGCAGGCATGAAGCGGCGATCAGCCATTGCCGGCCGCGTCTCGGGACCAGCGGCATCAGGGTGCGGTAGCGCGCGGTGGCGTGCTGGTAGCTGGCGGCGCGCCGCGACCAGCGCTCGACCAGCAGCAACGCCAGCACGAACAGCACCAGCACGGTGCCGAGCTGCGCCGCTGCAATGCGGTCGCCCAGGCCGAACCAGGTGCGGTAGATGCCGGTGGTGAAGGTCTGCACCCCGAAATACTGCACCGTGCCGTAGTCGTTCAGCGTCTCCATCAGCGCCAGCGCGGTGCCGCCGGCGATCGCGGGCCGGGCTAGCGGGGCGCCGACCCGGGCGAAGGCCTGCCAGGGCGAGCAGCCCAGCGTGCGGCTGACCTCCAGCACGCAGACGCATTGCTGGATCAGCGCCGCCCGGGTCATCAGGTAGACATAGGGGTAGAGCGCGAGCGTCAGCATCAGCGCCGCCCCGGGCAGCGAGCGCACGTTGGGGAACCAGTAGTCGCGCCGGGTCGACCATCCGAACACCGCGCGCAGGGTAGACTGCAACGGGCCGTTGTAATCGAGCAGGTCGGTGTAGACATAGGCCAGCACATAGGCCGGCGCGGCCAGTGGCAGCAGCAGTGCCCAGGACAGCAGGCGGCGGCCCGGGAAGGTGCACATGGTGACCAGCCAGGCGGTGCCGGCGCCGATCACGATCACGCCGGCGCCGACGCACAGCATCAGCAGCAGCGAATTGACCACATAGTCGGCCAGCACGGTCTCGACCAGGTGGCCCCACACGTCGCTCTTGGGGAAGGCGAGGCTGGAGACGATGAACAGCAGCGGGGTGGCGACGACCGCGGCGATCGCGAACGCCGCCGTCGTCCAGCCAAAGCCGCTGCGCAGGCGGCTGCCGTTGATCCGGTTTCGGTCGGCGGACGGGCCCGGCCCGCTCACCTGCCGGTCGTAGACGACTTGCGACAAGGCGGCCGCTTCCGGCGCCGGCGCACCCAGGGTGTCTGGCCGGCGCAAATTTGCAAATAACTCTCAGTTGCGAATTTGCGCCGGCGTGGCGTCGGAAGCAAGACTTCAGCCCGGCCCGAATGTCGCAGACCGGTCGGGATCGGAAATTTGCGGACGCGCCGTGCGTTCAGCGCGGAGCGATCACCATCGCCATCTGCCGGCCTTCCAGGCGCGGCATCTGCTCGACCTTGCCGAGCTCGTCGAGGTCGTCGCGCACCCGCTCCAGCACCTTCATGCCCAGTTCCTGGTGCGCCATCTCGCGCCCGCGGAACCGGAGGGTGACCTTCACCTTGTCGCCTTCCTCGAGGAACTTGACCATTGCACGCATCTTCACGTCGTAGTCGTGCGTGTCGATGTTCGGGCGCATCTTGATCTCTTTGACGGAGATCTGCTTCTGCTTCTTGCGCGCCTCGTTCTTGCGCTTCTGGTCTTCGTACTTGAATTTTCCGAAATCCAGAATCTTGCAGACGGGCGGGTCGGCGTTCGGGGCGACCATGACCAGGTCCAGGCCCGCGGCCTCCGCCTCGCGCAGGGCGGCGTCCTTTGAGAACACGCCCATCATCTCACCGTCCGCGCCGACCAGGCGCACCTGCATCGACGTAATGCCTTCGTTGACTTGCGGGCCGTCACGCGACGGCGCCATGTCATGCGGGGGTCTAGCTATCTAACGATCTCCTCTGCTTGTGGATGCGTCGCCCGCGTTGCCGCCGCGGTCGGTGCGATGCGCTGACTGCGCAATCGACGCACTGAAACGCACCCGCCTCATGCGGGCGGGCGCGCTTCTGCCACAAGTGTATTTATCGCGCTTTCCAGCGCAAGGGTTTCCTGTTGCTGCTGGCCCAGTCGACGCAGCGCGACGGTGCCTTCCTCGGCCTCGCGGCGGCCGACCACCGCCATCACCGGGACCTTTGCGTGGCTGTGCTCGCGGACCTTGTAGTTGATCTTCTCGTTCCTCAGGTCGGTTTCGACCCTGAGGCCGGCTTCGGCCAGCTTCTTCGCCACCGCCCTGGCATAGTCGTCGGCGTCGCTGACGATGGTCGCCACCATCACCTGCACCGGCGCCAGCCACAGCGGAAGCGGCCGGCATAGTTCTCGATCAGGATGCCAGCGCTCGAACGAGCCCAGGATGGCGCGGTGCAGCATCACCGGCC
This sequence comes from Alphaproteobacteria bacterium, assembly GCA_041396705.1. Classification (NCBI taxonomy): domain Bacteria; kingdom Pseudomonadati; phylum Pseudomonadota; class Alphaproteobacteria; species Alphaproteobacteria bacterium. Next base: position 22,105 of record JAWKYB010000025.1, on the reverse strand, counting down.
GGTGCTTCTCGCCGTCCTCGCCGACATAGGACGCGTCGAGCCGCTCCGGCAGCACATAGTCGACCTGGAAGGTGCCACTGCCATTCGCGGCCGATCGCGTCGCTGGCTGAACTCCAGCTTCCGGGCCGTAGAAGGCACCCTCGCCGGGGTTCAGCGAGACGGCGACGCCGGCCGCGCGCCGCGGGTCGCGTTGCGCAGCGCTGCCAGCGCGGTCCAGGTCCGCGTCGTCGCCCGCCCGCTTCTCCGGCCGGTCGGCGAACTTGACGCGATCGGCGAAGCCGAAGTCGCGATAGACCGCTCATCAGCAGCTCGGTGAAGTCGCGCGTCTCGTCCTCGATCTGCGCCTCGGTGCGAATGTGCCGCGTCGTCCTGGGTGAAGGCACGCACGCGCATGATGCCGTGCAGCGCCCCCGACGGCTCGTAGCGATGGCTGAACTCGCCATGCGGATCGGCGGGTCGCGATAGCTCTTGATGCCTGGCGGAAGATCTGCACATGGGCGGAGCCAGTTCATCGGCTTCAGCGCCAGGTGATGCACCGCCAGGCTGCCGACCGGATGGCCTTCGTCGTCGCCGTCATCGTGGTCGTGGCCGTCGTCGTCTTGCGCGTGGCGGCCGACCGCACCGGCCCTCGTCGACCTCGGCGACGAACGTATTGCTCGCGGAACTTCTCCCGGTGGCGGAGCGCTCCAGCTTGCGGTCGATCAATGCGGGGTCTTCCTCGACCAGCTGGCCGCCTCGAACCGGCGGCGGACGTAGTTCTCATACAGGCGATACAGCGTCCAGCCCTTCGGGTGCCAGAACACCGAGCCGACCGCCTCTTCCTGGACGTGGAACAGGTCCATCTCGCGGCCGATCCGGCGATGGTCGCGCCGCTCGGCCTCTTCGAGCCGGGTCAGATAGGCCTGCAGTTCCTTGTCGTTGCGCCAGCAGGTGCCGTAGATCCGCTGCAGTTGGGCCAGGGTCTGGTCGCCGCGCCAGTAGGCGCCGGAGACCTTCAGCAGTTTGAAGGCGGTGCCGAGCTTGCCGGTCGACGGCAGGTGCGGGCCGCGGCACATGTCGAGCCATGCGCCCTGGCGGTAAATGGTCAGGTCCTCTTCCGCCGGCAGCTCGCCGACCCACTCGGCCTTGAACTGCTCGCCGGCGGCCTTGAAGTGGGCGACGGCGCGGTCCCGCTCCCACACCTCGCGGCTGATCCGCTCGTCGCGCTGCACGATCTCGCGCATGCGCGCCTCGATCGCGGCGAAGTCGTCCGGCGTGAACGGCGCGTTGCGGGCGAAGTCGTAGTAGAAGCCGTCCTCGGTCGCCGGGCCGAAGGTGATCTGGGTGCCGGGGAACAGCTCCTGCACCGCCTCGGCCAGCACATGGGCGCAATCGTGGCGCAGCAACTCCAGCGCATCGGCGTGGTCGCGGGTGACGATTTCCACGCCCGCGTCGGTGGCGATGGTGGTCGACAGGTCTTTCAGCTCGCCGTCCACCTTGATGGCCAGGGCCGCTTTGGCCAGGCCCGCACCGATTGCCGCGGCAAGGTCGGCGCCCGTGACCGGTTGGTCGAAGCGCCTGACCGAGCCGTCCGGCAGCGTGATCGCAACCATGACGTCCTACTCGGTTGATCCGTGAACAAAGTGACGCCGCCGATGTCCGGCGGCGCCGCGCCATACCTAAACCGAGCGGGAGATCGGCGCAACTCTACCGCCCGCGAACTGGGTTAACCATCTTTCAACGTCGCCGCGGCCACGATGCGCCACCTTCCCTCGGTGGCGCCCCTCCGGCCTGACGCCTGCAGGCCGGCCGCGCCGGAATGGAGTTGCGATATGACCATGTGGGGTTTCGCGCGCGCTGCCCTCGCCGTGTCCGCGCTGGCGGTTGCCGCCGGCTGTGTCGGCGAGGCCGAACCGCAGCCCGTGCCCGTCGTCAGCGACGTGATCCAGCAGGATCGGGCGGCGGTGGTGGCGGAGCTGACCGCCCTGTCCGAGGCGCCGCCGGTGAGCCGCAGCGAGGAGGCCGGCGTCACCGTGATCCGCGGCACGAACCCGCCGCCGCAGCTGGTGGCGATGGCCTCGACCCTGCCGGTGCTCGATCCCCTTCAGGCCGAACAGGTCGCCGCCGAACCGGACATCGCGCCGGGCCCGGCGACGGGCGGGTCGCTGGTCGCGGCCGCATTTGGCGGCGGGCGCCAGCTGGCCGGCCGCGCCGCGCCGGGCGCGCTGGCATCGGCCGAGCAGCTGGCCGCGCTGGCGAGCCCGGAGCAGCTTGCCGGCCTGACCCGCGGGCCGGATGCGGCACTGGCCGAGATGACGCCGGCCGCAGGGCCGGCCATGCCGACCGGCGTTGCCGACGACGATCCGGTCGTCGCCGAGATCCGCCAGCGGGCGTCGATGGCGCCGACCAGCATCCAGCAGCTCGAGGCGCGCGGCGCCGTGCGCATGACCACCGACGAGATCTCCGCGCTGACGGTGGGCAACACGCTGACCCACACCAATGCCGACAACGGCTTCTCGATCGCCACCTACTACGATCCGAGCGGCGAGAGCCGCCTGATCAACGACGGCCGCGGCCTGCCCGCGCGCTATCAGATCAGCGACGGCGCGCGCTGCCGCATCGACAGCCAGGGCCTCGGCGTCTGCGCGTTGCTCTATCGCGATGGCGATACCACTTGGGTGTGCGACCAGCGGGACCAGGGCGTCTGCAACTGGTATGTCAGCCAGGTGCAGCCGGGCTTCGTGCGCGGCTGACGCCGGCATCCCTCGGCAACGACGGCAAGGCGGGGCCCGTGCGGCCCCGCCTTTCGTTTGCGGCCGGTCGGTCGGGCGGTCAGTCGAACTGGAGGAAGCAGGTGGCCGAGCCGTCGGCGTGCGCGGCCAGCGTGCCGTCGAGCGCCGTGCAGATGCCGGCCAGGCGGGTGCAGGCGGCCTCGTCGCCGGCCGGGCAGCTTGGCGCCACCAGCGGCGCCGACGCGGTGACGGTGGCGTCGCCCGGCTCGTTGGCGAAGGTGCCGCCGGGCAGCATCATCGTCGCCTGATCGCTCGGCACGGCGACCGCAACCTGCGGGGCCTGGGCGCGGGCCTCGCCGGTGCCGGCCAGCGCAGCGACCACCGCGACCGCGGAAAAGAACGTCGAGACCGTCTGGATGGCGCTGGCGAACATGATCGAACTCCCGGCGAAGGCCGCTGCTGCTGCAGCTTGGTCGTTTCGGCTCGCCGATCGGTTCACGCCATGTGGGCGTTGCGGCCGTCTCGGCATGCAACGAACATCGGCATTGCCGCGGAGTTCCGCAGTGACAATGGACACACGCGCCAGCCGCCGGCTCGGCCTGACCGTGACGGCGGCCACACCGCCCGGCCGGCGGCCCGGCGACCAGTCAGAGGGCGGGATGCTCGGCTGACTGGCGTGGCAGCTGGTTCTTGCGATTGCCGACCATCATCTCGACCAGATACTCGAAGCTGTCGGCGTTGTGGATCGGGTGCTCCTCGCCCTGCCGGGCGAGGTCCTGAGCGCCGGCGATGCCGTAGACGATGTCGTCCGACGCGACCTCGCGCACCATGTGCGACAGCTCGTGGACGATCGTGCCCATGCGGGTGTCGTAGCCGCCGATCACCCGGGCCTGGAAGAAGGCGCGGCCGAAGCCGATGTTGGCGCGGTCGTCGGTCTCCATCCAGGTCCAGCCGTACAGGTCCTCGTGATGGTCGCAGGTGATCGCGATCGGCTTCTCGCCGTCCTGGATGCGCTTGAAGATGCGGCGGTACATCCGCAGCACCTGCGGCGTCTCCACGTCGGCGCCGAACCAGATGTCGATGGCGCGCTCGGCAAACTTGCTGGGCGGATGGCTGCCCAGGTCGGAGACGACGACTTCGATGCTGAGATAGGCCATCATCATCGCCTCGGCGATCTGCTGGGTCTGCAGATCGGTGCATTTCGGCTCGAAATCGAGCGCGACGTGCGGCGTGTCGGCCCTGGCGCCGGCGCCGGCGAAAGCCATCGCCGAGCCGAGAGCGCATGCAAGAACGGCATGTCTGACCATCGCCTTCGATCCTTGTCTGGGGCCCGTCAGTGGGCCTCCGCCCAGTTTGACGCAACGCCGGCCTCGACAACCAGCGGCACGGTAAGGGTCACCGCCGGTTCGCCCGCCGACTCCATCACCGCCTTCATCGCGGCAATGGTGGCATCGATCTCGGCCTCCGGCACCTCGAACAGCAATTCGTCGTGCACCTGCAGCAGCATGCGGCCGCCGAGCCGTGCGTCGGCCAGCGCCTTCGGCACGCGGCGCATGGCGCGCTTGATGATGTCGGCGGCCGCGCCCTGCAGTGGGGCGTTGATCGCCTGTCGCTCGGCAAAGCCGCGCATCGCCGGGTTCTTGTCGTTGATTCCCGGGATATTGATGCGGCGGCCGAAGATGGTCGAGACGTGCCCGGCCTTCTTGCACGCCGCCTTCATCGCGTCCATGTAGTCGCGGATGCCGGGATAGCGCTCGAAATAGGCGTCGATATAGGCCCGGGCCTCGCCCTGGCCGATGCCGAGGTTGCGGCCGAGCCCGAACGCGCTGATGCCGTAGATGATGCCGAAGTTGATCGCCTTGGCCTTGCGCCGGGTGTCGCCGTCCATTTCCGCCAGCGGCACGCCGAACACCTGCGATGCGGTGAGCGCGTGGATGTCGACGCCGTCGCGGAACGCCTGCTTCAGCGCATCGATGCCGGCGACATGCGCGAGCAGCCGCAGCTCGATCTGCGAGTAGTCCAGCGAGACCAGCTTGCAGCCCTCCGGCGCGACGAAGGCCTGGCGGATCAGCCGGCCCTCCTCGGTGCGCACCGGAATGTTCTGCAGGTTCGGGTCGGTCGAGCTCAACCGCCCGGTCTGTGCGATCGCCATGCCGTAGGAGGTGTGGACCCGTCCGGTCTTCGGGTTGATCTGGTCCTGCAGCGCATCGGTATAGGTGCTTTTCAGCTTGGACACCTGGCGCCAGTCCAGCACGCGGGCCGGCAGGTCGTGGCCCTGTGCCGCCAGCCCCTCCAGCACGTCGGCGCCGGTGGCGTAGGCGCCGGTCTTGCCTTTCTTGCCACCGGCGATGCCCATCTCATCGAACAGCACCTCGCCGAGCTGCTTCGGCGAGCCGATGTTGAACGGGTGCCCGGCCAGCTTGTGGATCTCCTGCTCTAGCGCGTCCATCTTCTCGGCGAAGCGCTGGCTCAGCCGGGCCAGCTCGACCCGATCGACCAGCACGCCGGCCTGTTCCATGTCGACCAGCACCTGCGGCAGCGGCCGCTCGATCGTCTCGTAGACGGTGACCAGCCGCTCCTCCAGCAGCCGCTTCTTCAGGAGTCCGTGCAGCCGCAGGCAGATGTCGGCGTCCTCGGCGGCGTAGTCGCACGCCTTGTCCAGCGGCACCCGGTCGAAGGTCACCTGATTCTTGCCGCTGCCGGCGACGTCGGAGAACTTGATGTTGGAGTGGCCGAGATGCAGTTCCGCCAGCTCGTCGAGGCCGTGGCCGTGCGCGCCGGCGTCGAGCACGTAGGACAGCAGCATGGTGTCGTCGAGCGGCGCAATGCGCACACCGAGGTTGGCCAGCAGCAGCATGTCGTATTTCAGGTTGTGGCCGACCTTGAGCACGGCCGGGTCGGCCAGCAGCGGCTGCAGCAGCGCCAGCGCGCGGTCGCGCGGGATCTGTTCCGGCGGCTGCTCCAGCTCCAGCGCCGCCATGTGGCCGACCGGCACATAGCAGGCGCGGCCGGGTGCGGTCGCCATCGAGAAGCCGACCAGCTCGGCCCGCATCGCGTCCAGCGAGGTGGTCTCGGTGTCGAATCCGACCACGCCGGCGGCGGCCGCTTCCGCGATCCAGCGCGCCAACGCAGCCTCGGTCTGCACCAGCTCGTAGGTCACATCGCCGACCGGGGCGTCGACCGCGGCGGCGGCGGTCTCGTCGCCCTGCGCCGCCAGCAGGCTTTCCAGCCGGGCGATGGTGCGCTTGAAGTCCTGTTCCCGCAGGAAGGCCAGCATCGTCGCCGGGTCCGGCTCCTGCAGCCGCATGGCGTCCAGCGGCGTCTGCACCGGCACGTCGTCGCGCAGCCGCACCAGCTGACGGCTGATCCGCGCCATCTCGGCATGCTCGACCAGGCTCTCGCGGCGCTTCGGCTGCTTGATCTCCGCCGCCCGGGCCAACAGCGAATCGAGGTCGCCGTATTCGGCGATCAGTTGGGCCGCGGTCTTGATGCCGATGCCGGGCACGCCGGGCACATTGTCGGTGCTGTCGCCGGCGAGCGACTGCACGTCGACCACCTTGTCCGGCGGCACCCCGAATTTCTCGATCACCTCGTCGCGGTGGATCGGCCGGTTCTTGATCGGGTCCAGCATCGAGACGCCGTTGGTGACCAGCTGCATCAGGTCCTTGTCCGACGAGACGATCACCACTTCGATGCCGCGCGCGGCGGCCTGGCGGGCGTAGGTGGCGATGATGTCGTCGGCCTCGAAACCCTCCATCTCGATGCAGGGCAGGCCGAAGGCGCGCGTGGCCTCGCGGATCAGCGCAAATTGCGGTACCAGATCCTCCGGCGCCTCGGGCCGGTGGGCCTTGTATTCGGGATAGATTTCGTTGCGGAAATTGGCCCGGGCCGCGTCGAACACCACCACCACCGCGTCGGTGTCGGTGTCCTCGACCAGCTTCAGGATCATGTTGGTGAAGCCGAACACGGCATTGGTCGGTGTGCCGTCCGGCCGGTTCATCGGCGGCAGGGCGTGATAGGCGCGGAAGATGTAGCCGGAGCCGTCGACGAGATGGATGCGGCGCAGCGGCGGGTCTGGCGGTGCGGCGGTCATGGCCGGCAGTTGTAGGCGATCGGTCGCCCTTCGCCCAGGGGCTTGCGCGCACACGGGATTGTGATTCGGCAATTGCCAGCGGCGGAACGTAATGTTCGCGCATTGTTCTTTGAAAGGGAGGACTTACGAATGGCTGACGGCAAACCGGGAAGCTTCTTTTGGAACGAACTGATGACGCCCGACCCGGCAGCGGCGGCGGCGTTCTACAAGGCCGTGGTCGGCTGGGACAAGGGCGCGATGCCGATGCCCGGCGGCGAGGGTGGCGAGTATCACCTGTGGCAGGTCGGCGACGAGACCATGGGCGGCATGATGCAGATGTCGGGGCCGCAGTTCCAGGGCGTCCCGCCGCACTGGATGGCCTATGTCCATGTCGCCGACGTCGACGCCGCCGCGGCCAAGGCGGGCTCTTCCGGCGGGGCGGTGCATGCGCCGCCGTTCGACGTGCCCGGCGTCGGCCGCATCGCGATCGTGGCCGATCCCGCCGGCGCGATGCTCGGCCTGATCACCCCGGCCGCGCGCCAGGACTGATCGTGCGCGGCGGCGGGCTGCGAGGCCTGCCGCCGCCGGATCGTTTGCTGTTGCGGGATTCGCGCCGCCGCGGGTGCCCGCTGAGGCGGGCGGTGCGGTGCGGCGCTAGTCAGTGCGCGGCGTGGGCCGCCGCGCCTTCGTTGAGCACGAAACGCCGGCCGCAATAGGGGCAGTCGATGTGATCGGCCGCCCCCATCTCCAGCCAGACCAGCGGATGGCCAAGCGCGCCGTCGCCGCCGTCGCACGACACCTGCGTGCTGTCGACACGGATCGTCTCTGCCGGTTGCATCGCCCGCTTCACTCCGTCAGCCGCCTGCTCGGCGCTGCTTAGGCGATCGGCCGGCCGGACGCAAGGGCCGCGGTCAGTGGGCGCCGAGGCGCTCGATCTCAGCCAGCACGCCCAGCCACATGTTGGACCGGCACATGCGGATGGCCGCATCGCGGCCGACGTTGCGTACAAGGCGCTCGGCGGTGTCGCGCACGGTGTCGGCCTGGCGCACGGGCGCCGCGCTGCTGTTCAGGATCGTCTGCATGGTCGGGTTCCAGGCACTGGTGAACTGACACCAGAAAACACCAGATTATTTTAGATCTTCTAAATAATACTTGGCGTTTTTGGCGAATTTGCCGCGAATGCGAGGCAATAATTCATCCATCTCTTGGTCAGTTTCCGGAATACTCCGGCGGCGGTGGCGGCGGCACGAAGCCCGATGGCGGCGCGGCCGGGGCCGGCGTCTCGGGCGCCGGGGTCAGCAGCGGCGCGGTCGGCGCGGGCTGCAGCGGCGGCGTGGTCGGGGTCGGGGTCAGCGCCGGCGCGGTCCCGTCCGTCGCTTGCGGCAGCGGGGGTCGCGGGCTGCGCGAACGGGGGTCTGGGCCGGCAGGCCGCCGCCGACGATCTCGACGCTGACGCCGCCGCCCTCGAGCCGGGCCCGCACCGTGGCCGCGTCGCCGTTGCCGGCAATGGCCGGCGGCTCGCCGCCGGCGCCGCGGATCGGGGTCTGGGCCTGCGCCGGGTCGGCCACCGCGATCGACAGCGTGCAGCCGGCCGGGCACTGGCCACGGAACAGGAACGCCACTTCCTCCGCCGCCACGACCTGCGCCGCGCTGCCGTTGATCGAGACCGCGAGCGGCCAGATGGTGCCGTTCTCGAAGGTGAAGGCCTGGGCGGGAGCGGCGCCGAGTCCGGCGACGGTGCCGAGGGCGAGGATGTGCGCTAGCTTTGCCATCGTCTTGCTTCCTTGTCGCCGTATCCGGCGGTCCCTGCGGCATATGGTGCCGGATTGTGGCGACACCGGGGCATGGCCGTGCGCCCGCGCACAGGCCGGCGGATCAGCGCAGCTCGACCAGGTCCTCGTAGGTCTCAGGCCGCCGGTCGCGGAAGAACTGCCACAGGTTGCGCACCTCGCGCACCATGTCCATGTCCATGTCGACGACGACGAGTTCGTCCTTGTCCTGGCTGGCCTGGCCGATGATCTGGCCGCGCGGATTGACCACGTAGCTGGACCCGTAGAACGTGCCGATGTTCCACGGCGCCTCGGTGCCGACGCGGTTGATCGCCCCGATGTAGCAGCCGTTGGCGACCGCCGAGGCGGGCTGCTCCAGCTCCCACAGATACTGGCTGAGGCCGGCGACGGTGGCCGACGGATTGACGATGTACTCGGCGCCGTTCAGCGCCAGAGCGCGCCAGCCCTCCGGGAAATGGCGGTCGTAGCAGATGTAGACGCCGAGCTTGACGTAGGCGGTTTCGAACACCGGGAAGCCGGTGTTGCCGGGCTTGAAGAAGAACTTCTCCCAGAAGCCGGAAACCTGCGGAATGTGCGTCTTGCGGTACTTGCCCAGATAGCTGCCGTCGGCGTCGATGACCGCGGCGGTGTTGTAGTACACCCCGGTCATCTCCTCCTCGTAGATCGGCACCACGATCACCATGCTGAACTTCTTCGCATAGTCCTGCATCAGCTTGGTGGTCGGGCCGTCGGGAATCCGCTCGCACGCGGCATACCACTTCACGTCCTGCGACGGGCAGAAGTAGGGCTGGGTGAAGACCTCCTGGAAGCTGAGCACCTGGACGCCCTTGCGGCCCGCCTCCTCGATCAGCGGAATATGGGCCTCGATCATCTTGTCGCGGATCTGGTCCGGCGACATCGAGGTGTCGCCCTTCAGCCCCATCTGGATCAGTCCCGCCTTCACGGTCGCCATCGCCCCGGCTCTCCTTGTTCAAATCGTGGTGGTGGAGCGGCCGGGCGGGTCGGATCGACCCGGCCGGCCGGCCCCGTCGGTTACTGCAGGCCGGCGACGGCCGCGTCGAAGATCTCGTGGGTATAGGCCCCTTCCGGCCGCTGGGTGATCACCGGCGCGTCGCCGCCGCCGATCAGCAGCACGTCGACCGAGCGGTCGAACGCGGCCGGGTCGAGATAGCCGACGCCATGCGCGCCGGGCTCGACCAGCTTGGCGACCTGCTCCATGGCATAGACCTGCTTGTCCATCGACTGGCTGAGCCCGGTCTCGTCGTTCTCGACCACCGCGTCGACCGCGCCCTGCTGGTCGGTGGTCGAATCGGCCCAGCCGCGGATGCTGGCGCGGACGAACCGGACCAGCTTGTCGTTCATCGCCGGGTCGGCGATCGAGGATTCGAGCGTGTACAGGCCGTCCTCGAGCACGGAGGCGTCATAGTCCTCGTACTGGAACACGCGCAGGTCCTCCGGCGCGAAGCCCGCCTGCAGGATCTGGTAGTATTCGTTGTAGGTCATGGTGGTGATGCAATCGACCTCGCCGTTGAGCAGCGGGTCGACGTTGAAGCCGACCTTGATCACCTCGACGTCGGGATTGTCGCCCTGGTAGGTCAGGCCCAGGTTGCTGATGAATGCAAAGGTCGGATACTCGTTGCCGAAGAACCACGTGCCGACCTTGTGGCCGGCCAGGTCTTCCGGCTTCTCGATGCCGGTCGACACCGGGCAGGTCAGGCCGAGGCCGGACCGGTTGTAGATCTGGGCGATGTTGACGATCGGCGTGCCGGCCTCGCGCGTCGCCAGCGGGTTGCCGAGCCATTCCACCGTCGCGTCGGCGCCGCCGCCGATCAGCACCTGGATCGGGTTCACATCCGGCCCGCCCGGGTTGATGGTGACGTCCAGCCCCTCTTCCTCGTAGTAGCCGTGCTCGAGCGCGTAGTAGTAGCCGGCGAACTGGGCCTGGGTGACCCATTTCAGTTGCAGCGTGAACTCGTCCAGGGCCTGGGCCGACCCGGCGAAGCCGACCGCCCCGAAAACGGTGGCGAGCAGGGCAATCTTGCGCATTCGAACTGTCTCCCTCGGTGACGCGTGCCGCCCTCTGCCGGGACCTTGCCGGCCGGCGGTCGTGCGCCACTCTTAACCCGATGTGCGCCGGCTGGCAAAGCCGGCGTGGACGTCGGCCGGCGCCGCGCGGGCATGCGGCGGCCTAGCGCCGCTGGGCCGGGTGCCAGAAGGTGAAGATCCGCTCCAGCACCGCCCAGATGCCGTAGAACAGCGAGCCGGCCAGGGCCGCCACGGCGATGGTCGACCACACCATCTCCAGGTTCAGCCGCCCGATCATCGCGCTGATGCGGAAGCCCATGCCGGCCAGCGGCGAGCCGAAGAATTCCGACACGATGGCGCCGATCATCGCCAGGGTCGCGTTGATCTTCAACGCAGTGAAGACGAAGGGCAGGGCGGTCGGCAGCCGCAGCTTGAGCAGGCGCGTCCAGTAGCCGGCCCCGTAGGAGTGCATCAGGTCGAGCTCCATGCGGTCCACGGTGGCGAGGCCGCCGAGCGTGTTGACCATCATCGGGAAGAAGGTCATCAGCACCACGACGGCGGCCTTGGATTCCGGGCCGGAACCGAACCACATGATCATGATCGGCGCGACCGCGACGATCGGTATCGCGCTGAACGCGCTGCCCAGCGGCAGCAGGCCGCGGGCGAGGAACGGCCGGCCGTCGACCGCCAGCGCGAACAGGAACCCGGCCGCGCTGCCGACCGCGAATCCGGGCAGCACCGACAGAAAGAAGGTCACCACGAAGTCCGACCACAGCACGCCGGTCTGCCCGGCGAATTCGGCCGCGATCGCCGACGGCGCCGGCAGCAGCTCGCGCGGCACGCCGAAGCCGGCGACGATCACCTGCCAGTACCAGACCAGCCCGATGCCGAAGACCGCGGCGACCAGCCCGCGCGAGATCGGGCGCGGCACGCCTTCGGCGGCCAGCAGCGCCAGACTGCGCCAAAGCAGTGCGGTGTAGCCGATCATGTAGAGCCACAGCGTCGGTCCGGCGCTGCCGCCGTCGAGGATCAGCAGCGGTGCGGCGGCACCGACGACGGCGCAGGCGAACGGCAGCAGGCGCAGCGGCAGCGTCGGGGCTCGCGGCAGCAGCGCCAGCGCAGCGACCGCCAGCGGGGCGAACAGCGCCGCCGCCGTTGCGGCGGCGCCGGTGCCGTCGACCAGGGTGCTGACGAACAGCGGCGCGGTCAGCATCGCGGCGGCCAGGTCGGCCAGCAGGCCGGCCGTGCGGGCGCGCTGCGGGCTCATGCCCGGCTGCCCGGCCGCAGGGCGCCGGTGGATCGCGCCATCGCCCGCTCGGCCAGCCCGACCGCCCAGACCAGCAGGATTGCCAGCACGGACGAGGTCACCAGCGCGGTCCACATGTGCACCATGTCGCCGTTGTACGACGCGGTCAGCAGCCGGCCGCCGAGCCCGGCCTGGCCGCCGGTCGACAGCTCGGCAACCATGGTGCCGACCAGGCCCAGCGCGATCGCGACCTTCAGGCTGGCGAACAGATAGGGCATCGCGGTAGGGAAGCGCAGCTTGGCCAGCACCTGGCCGCCGCTGGCCGAATAGGTGCGCATCAGGTCCAGGGCCAGCCGGTCGGGCGCGCGCAGCCCCTTCACCATGCCGACCGTCACCGGGAAGAAGCACAGATACATCGCGATCGCCGCCTTCGGCGCCAGTCCGGTCAGGCCCAGCGTGCCGAGCACCGCCAGCAGCATCGGCGCGATGGCCAGGATCGGGATCGTCTGCGAGGCGATCAGCCACGGCATCAGGCTGGCGTCCAGCGTGCGCAGGTGGACCAGCCCGACCGCCAGCGCCACGCCCATCAGCGCGCCGAGGGCGAAGCCGAGCACGGTGGCGCCGGTGGTGACTGCGGCGTGGTAGAGGATATTGCGCTTGCTGGTGACCGCGGCTTCGGTCGCGCTGGTCCAGAAATCGGCGGCGATCAGGTCCGGCGTTGGCAGCATCGGGCGGCCGCTGTCCCAGGTTGCCGACAGGCGTTCGCCGAAGCTGAAACTGCGATCCGGGTCGATGCGGGCATAGAGGTCTTCCAGCTGTGCCCCGTTCAGCGGCACGGCGACGAGGTACCAGACGGCGACGAGCCCGGCGACGACGACCGCGACGGCACCGCGCCGCGTCCGGCGCGACGATACCGCGGCGTCAGTCGTCATAGCTGTGGCTGTCGCGCAGGGCGCGCCGGACATGCGCCGCGATCTCGAGAAACTCCGGCGCGTCGCGGACGGTCAGGTCGCGGTCCGGCGGCAGGGTGCACGGGATCGTCTCGACGATGCGCCCCGGGCGCCGGCTCATCACCACGATGCGCGTCGACAGGAAGACGGCCTCGGCGATGGAATGGGTGACGAAGATCGCGGTCTTGCCGGTCTTCGCCCACAGCGCCAGCAGCTCCTCGTTCAGATGGTCGCGGGTGATCTCGTCGAGCGCGCCGAACGGCTCGTCCATCAGCAGCAGCTCGGGATCGAACGACAGCGCGCGGGCGATCGACACCCGCTGCTGCATGCCGCCGGAGAGCTGCCAGGGATATTTGCCCTCGAAACCGCCGAGGCCGACCATCGCCAGCCCGGCCTCGGCCCGCCGCCGGCGCTCCGCAGCCGGGACGCCGATGATCTCGAGCGGTAGCGTGACGTTGCGGGCGACGGTGCGCCACGCCTGCAGGGTCGGCGCCTGGAACACATAGCCATAGAGCCGGGCCAGCCGCGCTTCGGTCGGGCTGCGGCCGAACACCTGCACCGTGCCCGCGGAGGGTTGCTCCAGGTCGGCGATCACCCGCATCAGTGTGGTCTTGCCGCAGCCGGACGGCCCGATCAGGGAAACGAACTCGCCGCGGGCGACGTCGAGGTCGACCGAGGCCAGGGCATGCACCGGCTGATCGTTGGCCTGGAAGGTCAGCGAAAGGTTACGGATCGCGATGGCGGTCGAGGTCTGTTCCGGCGTGGCGCCTTGGCCGGCTTTCATCGTTCCCTGCGCGGACGCACGCGTCGCTCCCTGTCCCCCCTGGCGCGGGTCGGTCCGTCTTCGCAGGACCGTGCCCCGGCGGCGGCGCGGACGCTAGCATGGCCCGCGGCGGCCGGGCAACGCGGGGCGGGCGGCGGCCGGTCAGGCGCCGAAGGCGGCGGCGCGCAGCTCGGCGGCGGTCATGCGCACGACGTTGTTGGTCATCCGGCAGTCGTCGTTGGCGGCGTTGGCATCGAGCCGGATGTCGGCGTCGTAGGCGACCTGCAGCACAAGGTCGGGCAGGGCGGCATCGTCGGCGCGGACGCGCAGCACCGCCGGCAGGCGGACCGCGCCGCCGGCCGGCAGCATGGCGAAATCGACCTGGGCGAGGCTGCGCCCATCGGTCGCGGTCAGCAGCACCGCCTGCAGGCCGCCGGCCGACACGAAGTCGCCGCCGTTGTTCTGCACCAGCGCGGCGATCGACAGATCGGCCCAGCTTCCGTCCGGCGCCATGGCGAGCACGCTGGCGACGATGGCGGCGGCCGACGGGTCCGGCAGGGCGTCGCCGGCAAGGGCCGCCGCGGTCGGCGCCGCCGGCAATTCCGCGGCGGGCACCGGAATGGACAGTTCGGCCAGCTGGGTGCCCTGGGCGCCGGCCGTCATCGGCACGGTCGCGGCGAGCGCGGCGGCGAGGATCGCGTGGGCCCGGATCAGCATCGTTCGGTTCCTGCACATTGCAGGCCGGTCCACCACGGCCGGCCGTTCGCCGCATAGGTCGCGTCGGCGGGCCGGACGGTTCACGGGTTACATATGAAACATGTCATTACGTTTTTCTCGACGCCGCGTATGATATCGTTAACATTGCGATGCCGGATCCTCGGCAACCAAGGCCCGCGCTGCGGCCCCGACCGCAAGAACGCCGGCCACGACCACAATGGGAGGATAACAAGATGCGAAAAGCGCTTTGGCTGGCCTCGGCCTGCCTCGCCTGCGCCGCGGTCCCCGCGCTGGCCCAGGACAATCTGCAGACGCTGCAGAACATGCAGTCGACCGGAACCTCCGGCGACATGGGCTGGGTGGAACAGGACGGCCCCTATGCCGACCAGCTGCGGGCCAATCTTGAGCAGATCAACCTGCCCGCCGGCTTCCAGATCGACCTGTTCGCCGTGGTGCCCGACGCCCGCCACATGGCGGTCGGCACCAACATCGCGGTGTTCGTCGGCACGCGGAAGGACGCGGTCTGGGTGGTCACCGACCGCAACCGCGACCGCGTCGGCGACGAGGTCAAGCGCTTCGCGCCGTCGATCGCCTTCAACATTCCGAACGGCGTCTGCTTCACCGACGACGGCTTCCTGTACATCGCCGAGCAGAACCGCGTGCTGGTCTTCCCGGCCGCCGAGTTCTTCTACGAAGGCCCGGACGTCGCGGTCGGCGTGGTGGTGCCGCAGGGCGAGCTGATCCCGGTGGAGGAGGAATCCTTCAACCACACCGCGCGCATCTGCACCTTCGGGCCCGACGGCAAGATGTATATCTCGCTGGGCCAGCCCTACAACGTGCCGCCGCCGGAGAAGGCGGACCTCTACAGCGAGGTCGGCATCGGCGGCATCATCCGGATCAACCGCGACGGCACCGGCCGCGAGGTCTATGCCCGCGGCATCCGCAACTCGGTCGGCCTGGACTTCAACCCGGCCAATGGCGAGCTGTGGTTCACCGACAACCAGGTCGACGGCATGGGCGACCTGATCCCGCCGGGCGAGCTGAACCGCGCCACCGCGCTGGGGCAGAATTTCGGCTTCCCGTGGTACGGCGGCGGTGACGTCCGCACCAACGAGTACAAGAACGACGAGCCGCCGGCCGACGTGGTCTTCCCGGAGGTCGAGATGGACGCACATGCCGCCGACCTGGGCATGACCTTCTACACCGGCTCGATGTTCCCGGCCCGCTACCAGGGCGGCATCTTCTCCGCCCAGCACGGCTCGTGGAACCGCACCGACCCGGTCGGCGCCCGGGTGATGTTCACCGCGCTGAACGAGGACGGCAGTGCCGCCAGCACCGAGGTGTTCGCCGACGGCTGGCTGCTGGGCACGGGCGAGTACATGGGTCGTCCGGTCGACGTGAAGCAGATGGCCGACGGCTCGCTGCTGGTGTCGGACGACCTTGCCGGCGCGATCTATCGCATCTCCTATGTCGGCAACTGATCGATCGAGGCTGACGCGCCGGGGCGCTCGCGGGCTGCTTCTGCTGCTCGCGGCCGCTCCGGCGGCGTTTGTCGCCGGCCCGGCCCTGGCCACCGGCGACATCGAAGCCGGCCGCCAGGTCGCCAGCGTCTGCGGCGTCTGCCACGGGCTGGACGGCATCGCCAAGGTGCCGGACGCGCCCAACATCGGCGGCGAGAGCACCTTCTACCTGGAGCGGCAGCTCGAGCTGTTCCGCTCCGGCGAGCGGACCCACCAGCAGATGTCGATCATCGCCCAGGGGCTGAGCGACGAGGACATCGCCAACGTCGCGGCCTATTACAGCGCGATCGAGATCGAGGTGGTCAGCATCCCCGGCCAGTAGGCCGGGCGCGCCGAAGCCCCTCTGGGGCGGACGGGATCGGGGGCGGCGGCGCCGGACGGCGTGGCCGCCCCCGATTGCATTGCGGCCGCGGCCTACTGCGCCGCCACGGCGCTTGCCGGCACCGCCACCGGGTTGTCCGGATCGGCGGTCCACTGCACCATCGAGCCGTCGTAGAGCTGCGAGTGCTGGCCGAGGATCTCGCTGGAGGCGAACCAGGCGATCGAGGCCCAGTGGCCGGTGTTGCAGAAGGCGATGTTCGGGCGGTCGTCGGCAATCCCGGCCTGAGCGAACAGATAGTCGAGCGTCTGCGCGTTGCGCAGATGCGCGCCGTCGATGGTCGCCAGCGATTCCTGCGGCGTGTTGACCGCGCCGGGCAGCGTGCCGGCCGCACCGGCGGCGGGGTGCTGGCCGAGGCCGAGATACTGCTCCACCGGCCGCGCGTCGATCAGGGTGACGACACCCGGATGCTCGACGGCGGCGCGCACGTCGTCCTCGGTTGCCAGCAGCTCGGACCGGAAGGTCGCGGTGAACGTGGCCGGCTCAGATGCCGAAGCGCCGCTCTCCGTCGGCAGGCCGGCCGCGACCCAGCCGACGGTGCCGCCGTCGAGGATCGACACGGCGTCGTGGCCCAGCACCTTGAACGTCCAGTAGACGCGGGTGGCGGAGCCAAGGTCGGTGGAGGTCAGACCCGCCGGCACGATGACGACGTGGTCGCCGTTGTCGATACCGAGGCCGCCGATCAGCGCTTCCAGCGCGCCGATCTCCGGCAGCATGCCAGGCGCGCCGTCGCGCTCCACCCGCCAGCCGGCGGTCAGGTAGTCGCTGTGGACCGCGCCTGGAACATGCCCGGTGGCGAAGGTCTCGGCCGAGCCGCCGTCGATGCCGCTGCGCACGTCGAGCACGGCCAGGCGCGGATCGGCCAGGTTGGCTTGCAGCCATTCGGCCGAAACCAGCGGCCCGCCGCCCGCGATCGGGTCGGCCAGCGCTGCGGCCGAAAATGCGAAGGTCAGGGTGGCACCCAGGGCCACGGCACGGATCGGCATCATGCGTCTTGCTCCCAACGGGGATGGCAGCGGGCAAAACTACATGTGCTCATGCATGATTATTTTTCAATACAAACCATTGATGTTGATATTAGCGGCGACATCGATCTCCCAAGCCCGTCGAAGGACGCAGCCTGCGTGTGCCCGTCGCCTACGGGCGCAGCCTCTCAGTCTTTCAGTCCGCCAGCGTCCGGGTCGCCCGCCGTGCCTCGGCGAAGGTTTCCGCTAGGTGGCTGGCCGCGCGGTAGGCCAGCGCGGTGATGGTGCTGGTCGGGTTGATCGCCGCGCCGGTGGCCATCACGCTGCCGTCCATGACGTAGAGATTGGGGCAATCCCAACTCTGGTGCCACTTGTTGACGACGGAGGTGGCCGGGTCGTCGCCCATCCGCGCGGTGCCGAGCAGGTGCCATGCCGGCGGGGCGTAGCGGCCGTCGGGGTTGCGGAAGGGGTTGACCTTGATGTCCCAGGCGTCCATCGCGTTGGCCAGTTCCACCGCCCGGTCGAGGCCGAAGTTGGCAAGCCGCGCGTCGTTCTCGCACATCCGGTAACTGATGTGCGGCGCCGGCAGGCCGCTGGAATCGGTCAGCGTCTGCGACAGGGTGACCCGGTTTTCCGGCCGCGGCAGGTCGTCGCCGACCACCAGGATCGACATGCCGTGCGCGAAATGACGGGCGAACCAGTCGTGATGCGCCGCACCCCATGGCGCGAAGTTGCCGGAATGCGAGCCCAGTGCCTGATAGCCGGCGCCGTTCATCCGCGCGATGTGCAGGGTGACGCCGTTGACGAAGCCGCGCGCCGTGTCGGTCTCGGCAAACTCTTCGCAGATCGCCGCCGAGGAGATGATGCCCTTGTGGGCGTCGGTCGGCGCGTCGACCCAGCATTCGACCATGCCGAGGGTATGGTGCATCAGGTTGCGGCCGACCTGGTCGGAGGCGTTGCCCAGCCCGCGGGGATGCTGCCCGCTGTCGGACAGCAGCATCAGCCGCGCGGTGCCGACGCCGTTGGCGGCCAGCACCACAACGTCGGCCGGCTGCAGGTGCCGGGTGCCGGTGTTGCGGTCCAGATAGACCACGCCGGTCGCGCGCCCGTCGCTGCCGGTCTCCACCCGCTCGACCCGGCATTCGGTGCGCAGGTCGACGCCGGCTGCGATCGCCTTGGGCCAGTGGGTCACCGCCATGTCGGCCATCGCGCCGGTCGGACAGCCGTTCTGGCAGTTGCCGCACAGGTTGCAGGCCGGCCGCCCGTCGTAGTCCGCGGACAGGATCGCCACCGGCATCGGCCACCAGTGCCAGCCCAGCCGGTCGAAGCCGCGCGCCGCCACCCGGCCCAGCGGGCCGAACGGGGTCGGCAGGGTCTGGAAGTCGCCGCGCGGCGGCATCGCCGGGTCGCCCGGCCAGCCTCCGACGCCGCAGGCACGGTCGGCCACCTCGAACCACGGCGCCAGGTCCTCGTAGGCGATTGGCCAATTCGGCGCCAGGCCGTGCTCGTCGCCCTTGCGGAAGTCCGACGGGCGATAGCGCGGCCAGGTTGCGGTGTAGATGGCGGTGCCGCCGCCGACGCCGTTCCACATCAGCGTGCTCTCGTCCGCGCTCTCGACCGGATAGTCGTGCGGATGGTCGCGCACGTTCGGCGAGGTCGACCAGCGGGTCAGCCGCTGCCATTCCCAGTCGGTCCGGCCGTGCGGCCGCGCCTCGGGGCGGAACCACGGTCCCTGTTCCAGGCAAGCGACCTTCAGGCCTGTCTGCGCCAGCACCAGCGCGGAGATGGCGCCGCCCGGGCCGGCACCGACCACGACCACGTCGACCGGGTCATGCCGCCGCGCGCTCATCGCCCGCCCTCCCGCGTGCCGATGGACAACAGCCCGCGCCCGGTCGCCTTGCCGACGGCGGCGGTGTGGTCCTCGGGGGCGAGCGGGTCTGCCGGCAGCTTCGACAGGTCGACGCGCTGCACCGCTTCGGTGGCCACAAAATGCCCGCGGCGGTGCGGCGGCGCGTTCAGCGGGTCGGCGGGGTCGAAGGCCGGCATCACGTAGCCGCGCGGCTGCGGCGCGTCGTTGTAGTCGTGGCCGAGGGCGCGCACGGCCCGCACCACCGCCGGGCTTTCGTAGTAGGCGGTGAACAGCGCCATCCGCACCGCGGCGAACAGGGCGGGTTCGGCCCGCTCGAACGCGGCCACGACCGCGTTCCGATCCGCGGCGCCGACCAACGGCCCGCCGCCGATCGCCAGCGCGGCAACGATCCTGTCGAGCCCGTCCTGGCCGACCAGCATGCGCAGCCGGTCGGCCGCGACGCCCTGCGCGCCGACGTCCGTCGCGCACGGAAAGCGCGCATCGCCCGGCAGCATGGTGTCACACAGCGCGGCAAGCTCCGCCGCGAGCAACGCGTGATCCGACATCTCCTCCCCCAAGCGCGGTTTTCCCGGATTGTCGACCGGTCCGGGCCGGCCGGTCAATCGCGCCCGGCCGCCGCTGCCAGCGACCAAAGCGCCTGCTCAGGGCGGGTATGACCTTAGGGGACCTCGACGGTAGCGCGGCAGACTGGCGGGCGGACCGCGCCGATCTGGCGGACGGTGCAGGGTTCAGGCGCAGCCGTGCGTCGCGGCGACCGCATTTGCAGCGGGCACGCAGGGTCGCGCCGCCGCGCGGCCGGATCGCAGCCGACGCGGGCCGACACCCGCGCGCCCGGCCCACAGGCGCTCGTGCACCGAATAGGCCACGGTCTGCACCAGCGGCTCGACGATCCCGACGCCGAGCGCGATCCGCCAGTCGCCGGTCAGCGCATAGGCGACGGCAATGGCGACGGACAGGTGCCTCGTGGCATAGCTGGCGGTCTTGGCGAGGGTGCGCATGGAGCAGCCTTTCGAGCGCATTTGCAAATGAGAATTATTATCAACTAGCGACCGCCGGTGCTGCCGTCAAGGTCTGCCATGCGATCGACAGATTTGGGCCGCAGACGACAGCTTGGGCGTTGCAGGATGGTCGCGATGACGGACGGTGACGGACCGACGGAAACCGAGCGCTTGCCTGGCGGCGCGGGCGACTGCCTCGTCCGGCGGCGGTCTCGCCGTTCGCGCATGGCGCGGACGCTGGCGTTTGCCGCGACGCTGGGGTTGGCGGCCGGCGCGACGGTGTCGAAGGCGGGGCTGGCCGACAGCCTGATCGTCAACGGTGTCGAGCGCGAATACCTCATCACGATTCCGCCGGCGGCATCGCTGCCGGCACCGGCGGTGGTGCTGCTGCACGGCGGCGGCGGCTCGGCGCGCCAGCTGCACGACCATATCGGCTTCGACGCGCTGGCCGCGGCGCAGGGCGTGGTGGCGATCTACCCCGACGCCGCCTCGCTGCAATGGGCCGACGGACGGATCAGCGCGAACGCCAACGACCAGCGTGCGGCGCAGGCCGACGACGTCGGCTTCCTGCTCGCGCTGGTCGACATGCTGACCAAGTCCGGCGTGATCGACCCGACGCGGGTGGGCGTGGCCGGCATCTCCAACGGCGGGATGATGACGCTGCGGCTGGCCTGCGAGGCGCCACGGCGTTTCGCGGTCTACGCGGTGGTTGCGGCCAATGTCCCGCGCGGGCTGGAGTGCCCGGGCGGCGTGCCGGTGCCGATCCTGTTCATCCACGGCACGCAGGACCCGCTGATCCCCTACGCCGGCGGCGACATCGCGCCCCAGCTCGGCGGCAGCCACGGCACCGCGCTGCCCGTGCCCGACACCATGGCGATCTGGGCAGCGCGCAACGGCTGCGCCGCCGGCCCGACGACGCTTGCGGTCATCGACCGGCTGCCGAACGACGGCACGGCGGCGCAGTTCTCCGAATACACCGGCTGCCGCGCCGCGCTCGGCCACATCCTCATCGAAGGCATGGGCCACAGCTGGCCGGGAACCCGCGACGGCTTTCTCGGCGGGCCGACCAGCTACGAGATCGACGGCAACCGCGCGATCTGGGATTTCATGGCGGCGCAGTTCCCGCGCTGAGCCGACCCGCCGCGCCCGGCTGCCGCGCTGTGACGGCGCACACTTCCCGCCGCGGCCGATCCTGGACTAGCGTTCTGTCGGCCGCTGCGTGGGGATGCGCGCCGTGGAGGAAAACATGCTCGACAAAGTCACCTACCCGATGAATGTCTCGCAGGCGCGCCTGGCGCTGACCGATGTCGCCCCCGCCGTTGCCGGGCCATCGAAGCCGCGCGTGACCAAGGCCGGCTATGGCTGGTTCACCGTGAACGATGACGAGAACCCGGTGTCGCTGCTGTACAAGCTGGACAACCTCTACATCGAAGGTTTCAGGACCCGCGACAACAAGGTGATCTGCACCAAAGGCGCCGGCGGCGCGATCAACGCCGACCTGAAGCTGAACTACACCAACGAGTATGGCGACCTCGGCTACAACCGCCAGGTCGCCATCAAGGTCACGCTCGACAATGTCAACGGCGCCCTGGCCGCGCTGTACAACGCCAAGACCACCACCGCGCAGGATTCGCTGAAGCAGCCGCTGGTCTATACGGCGATCGCATTCGCCGAAGCGGTGCGCTTCGACGACGTGCTCGGCCATATCCTGAAGGGGGAGGCGATCGACGACCTCGATTGGGACAAGCACAAGGACAAGTCGAAGATCCGGGTGGTGCAGCACTGAGGCCGCTTCGGTGCCGCCCTCAGGCGGCCGGGCCGAACAGCGCGAGGAAGGTGCCGATGCACTGGCGGAAGCCGTCCTCGAACACGCCGTTGCCCGGGTGGTAGACGCTTTCGTAGCTGATCGCGCCGGCATAGCCTTCGGCCCGCAGCGCGGCGGCGATCGGCGCGAAGGCCTCGGCCAGCATGCCCTGGCCCATCGGCCGCACCTCCAGCCATGAGCGGGCGGTGTCGGCCCACACGTCCTTGATGTGGATGTGGCCGATGGCGCCGCCGCGCAGGGCCTGGTAGCCGTCGGGCCACGCCCGCTCGTGGCA